>JAKORA010000063.1 GCA_029778075.1 Bacillota bacterium
GATTTAGTGAGGTTACCCTATTGCATTCCACTGTATATTAGAATAAAATAAAAAGAAAGACTATTCTAATAATTTAGGAGTTAAATGGGGTGTTAATATGAAAACCGAACACTCTGACTCGCAAAAAAAATTAGCTGATAACCTTTTGATTTTAAGCCGCATTACAGCAGCGGTAAGCGGTTTGACTGAGCTTGAAACCATCCTCAAAATAGGGCTGGAAAAGACGCTGGAATATCTGGAGGGGGTTTCCGGGGGTATCATGCTTCTGGATGAACAAAAAAAGATACTTTATTACCGTGTTTATACAGGTCTTTCCGAAGGATATGCCCGTGAAATACACCCGAAAATCGGAGAAGGGATAGCAGGGAAAGTCGTACAGACCGGAAAAGCGATTCTTTGTGATGACATTTCTCAGATACCAGAGGCCGGATGCCCCCATCTGCTAGACAGGGAAGATTTAAAAGCCTTTATCTGCGTCCCCCTTCGCGCCAAGGGAAATGTAATGGGGGTAATGAACTGTGCCGGTTTGAAGCCTTACAGATTTACCGAGGAGGATATGCACCTGCTAAATTCTATTGGGGATCAGCTCGGTATCGCTATCGAACAGGCAAAACTATATGAACAGCTACAAAAGAGCCGGGAGAAGTATCGCCAGATAGCAAGGCAGGTCATTATTGCCCAGGAAGAAGAACGTAAAAGAATATCCAAAGAAATTCATGATGAAACCAGCCAGATGCTGGCTGCCTTAACCTTTAATTTACAGGCATTGTTGGAAATGGCTGAGATGATCGGTGTTGACAATCAACAGTTTAAAGAGATGCTAAAAAAAGCACTTTCTACAACAGTGCAGATCCACACGGAAGTTGGCCGTTTAATAGCCGACCTCCGCCCTGCCCTTCTGGATACACTTGGGCTAATTCCTGCTATTCGCCAGCATGCCGAATCCAACCTGATACCCCTTGGCATTAATGTTTCTTTCCACTACGAAGGTATGAAAAAGCCTCTGGCTCCGGAGGTGGAAGTTACCCTATTTCGCTGGACCCAGAGTGTTATCGGCAATATCATCCAGCACTCGCAGGCCAAAAAAGTATCTATCACTATGAAACGTGATAGCAGTAAAGTAGAGCTTAGCATAAGCGACGACGGGATAGGATTTGACCCCTCCAAGCTCACTGTAAAAAGTGAAGGAGGCCACGGCACCGGAATGTTCATTATGAAAGAAAGGTTAAGAACAATTGGAGGCGACTGTTTAATTCAATCCCAGCCGGGGCTGGGAACGACGGTTACCGCTACAATCCCTCTGTCTCAGTCCAACCAGGAATAAGCCCAACTGTGGCTGATCGGCTATTATCTCCTTACAGATATTTTCTCCTTAAAGGAGCTTTATGTCAGATGCGAAAAATTAAAATACTGGTAGTTGACGATCATACTGTTGTGCGTGAAGGTATTTGTACTTTGTTAGGCCTGTCACCGGAAATGGAAATTGTGGGTGAAGCATCCAACGGTATGGAAGCACTGGATATGATCAGAAAGTATGCGCCGGACGTGGTACTTCTTGATATATCTATGCCCATTATGGACGGATTGGAGACAACCCGTCGCATACGTAAAGAATTTCCTGAGGTAAAAATTCTGGTACTCACTCAACATGACGATAAAGATTTCGTCTTTCCCATTATCGAAGCCGGAGCCCGCGGTTTTATTAATAAAACCGCGGCAGCTTCAGAACTGGTCGCCGGGATACGCTCACTTTATCGCGGGGATTCTTTTCTATCCCCCTCTGCCGCCAGATTCTTGGTGGAAGACTATCAGCTTGAAGCAGCCTACAGAAAAGGCCAGGACCCCTATAAACAGCTGACCGACCGGGAAAAAGAAGTATTCAAGCTGCTGGCCGAGGGTTACAGTACCAAAGAAATCGCGGAGATGTTGGTAATAAGCCCGAAAACTGTCGATGGGCACAAAACCAGGCTCATGGCCAAGCTGGGTTTGCACAGCCGGGTTGAAGTGGTAAAGTACGCCCTGCGTAAAGGCATTATCCAAGTATAAAAAACGTTTTTGCTTTGCAAAAGTAAAGACAAAACCCTTCCTCCCTAAGATGTTTACCCCCCTACCTCAGAATCATTCACCTCATGCCGGATAAAAATATTGGTTAAAGATTAAAGAAAAACAGGGTATGGATACCCTGTTTTTTAAGGTAAACAGCCTCTATGCTCTTTTTGCAAATATTTTTATAATTTAGACATGAAAGGAGGTACACAAAATGGAGGACCACAAAATTCTAATTGTCGATAATGAATACGGTTTCAGCTCGGATTTAAAAGAAGCGCTTGATAAAAAAGCATACCTGGTATTTATTGCCGAAAACAAGAAGCAGGCTCAGGAAGCAGTGCGCTCTCAAAAGCCCGACCTGGTTATCCTGGGTACCATAACACCCCGGGGAGATGCCTTTTTGCTGCATCAGTGGTTAAAGAAAACCCCGGCGTTTAACGATCTGCCGTTGATCGTCATTGATGCCCCTCCGGAGAAGCAACTGACCCAGGGATGGAGAAGGGATGAAGGATTAAGACTTGAGGCTGAAGATTATTTCTGCAAACCTCTGAAGGCTTCCGCCCTGGTTCCGGTAGTGGAAAAACTGCTCGATGAGACCACCAGAAAAATTAAAGTGCTGGTAGCGGACGATCACGCAGTGGTCAGGGAAGGAATCCGTGCTCTTGTCACCCTGCAGAAGGATATGAAAATCATCGGCGAAGCCATCGATGGAAAAGACGCCGTGGATAAGGTCGTGCAGTTGGTGCCGGATGTGGTACTGATGGATATTGTTATGCCCGGCATGAGCGGTATAGAGGCGACCAGGGAGATCAACAAAAAATGCAGCAAAGTAAAAGTATTGATGCTGAGCCAGTATGATGATGAAGAAAATGTCCTTGCCAGCACGCAGGCAGGAGCCTTTGCTTTTATACCCAAGAGAAGTGCCGGCTCCCAGCTTCTTGATGCCATCAGGGCTGCAAGATAACGTCTTCGGGAATTTTTTTTGAAAGGAGGATGCAGATTGCAACAGGTAACAATAACCCTTAACGGGCGCGAGGTAAGCGGTCATCCGGAGATGACTATCCTGGAGTTGGCACGGGAAGCAGGTATTACTATCCCCACAATCTGTAACGAACCGCATCTTTCATCCATTGGCGCCTGCCGCCTTTGTCTGGTGGAAAACGAACAGAATGGCGCATTACTAGCCTCTTGTGTTACCCCCATACTTCCGGGCATGGTAATAAACACCGAATCGCCCAGAGTGATGGAGCACCGGAGAATGATCGTCAAGCTGATGCTGGCCAGCCATCCCGATTCCTGCCTGGTATGCGATAAAGGCAACCGCTGCCAACTGCGCCAGATCGCTGCTGATCTGGGAATCGGCCTGCTGGAGCTGCAGAGAATTCCCCAGACAGCTACTATCGAAGAGGCTAATCCCTTTATGGAAAGAGATATGAGCAAATGTATTCTCTGTGCCAAATGTGTGCGCGCCTGCCAGGAGCTGGTTGTCGAAGGAGCCATAGACTATTTTCAACGGGGATTCGCTGCCAGGCCGGCAACATTTAACAGTGTTCCGCTGGAGAAATCAGAGTGCACATTTTGTGGAGTTTGTGCAGCACTGTGCCCCACAGGTGCTTTGCTGGAAAAAGAAAGGGCATACCATGGGACAGCAAGCAAACTTGTTGACACGATTTGTCCCTACTGCGGCTGCGGCTGCAGTATTTCACTGGAAGTCAAGGATAACTGTGTCGTGGGTGCCAGGCCCGGAAAAGCAGATACGGAAAACGGAGGGACACTCTGCATCAAAGGAAGCTACGGCTATGACTTTATCCACAGCCCGGACCGGTTGAAACGGCCGTTAATTAAAGTAAACGGTACTTTTCAAGAAACATCCTGGGAAAGGGCGCTGGAGGAGACCGCCAGGTCATTTAACCTCCTCAAAGAACAATACGGCCCGGACAGCATAGCGGTTCTCGGTGCCGTAAAGTGCACCAATGAAGAGAACTATCTCCTGCAGATGTTTGCCCGGACAGTTCTTCAGACCAACAACATCGACAACGGCAGCCGCCTGTATAACCCCGCCACCCGCCTCGCACTCGGCGCATCCATCGGCTTCCCCGGTACTACGGGCCGTCTCGAAGCCCTGGAGCAGTCTCAGGTAATAATGGTTGTCGGAGCCGACCCCTCCGCCTCTGCTCCCCGTGTCAGCTACGCCATCAAACGCGCTGTCAAGTTCCGGGGCGCCAAACTAATTATAATCGACCCCCGGCGGACAAAGCTATCCTCTATTGCTCATCTCCAGCTGCGTCCCAGGACGGGGAGCGATCCGGCGCTGCTGAACGGCATGGCACGGGTTATTATTGACGAAGGTCTACTGGACAAAGAATTTGTCAGCCGCAAGACGGATAACTTTGAGTCTCTGACCGTGGGGCTGGGAAAATACTCCACGGCATACGCCGCAGATATTACCGGCGTAAAACAGGAGGATATTCAAGCGGCAGCCCGCCTCTATGCGCGAGCGGGGCAGGCTGCCATCGTCTACGGCAGCGGAATCACCCAGTATACAGGAGGAGCCGATAGCGTCAGGGCCCTTGCCAACCTGGCCTTGTTAACCGGAAATATCTGGCGAAACGGAGGCGGCATTTTTGCCCTGCAGAAGGATAGCAACGCACAGGGCGCCTGTGACATGGGAGCTTTACCCGATTTTCTACCGGGGTATCAAAGTGTGAAAGATGTGGAGGCAAGGAAAAAATTTGAAGCGCACTGGCATGTGGAGCTCCCCTCTGACCCCGGTCTGACCGCTCTGGAGATGATCAAACAGATTAAGTCCGGAAAGATCAAGGGATTGTATATTGTCGGCGAAAACCCCGTGTTGAGCTTCCCCCGGCCGGACCTTGTCAAAGAAGCTCTCTCTTCCCTCCACTTTCTCGCTGTTCAGGATCTGTTCCTTACAGAAACAGCTGAGCAGGCCAATGTAGTTTTCCCTGCAGCAAGCTTTGCTGAAAAAGAGGGGACCTTTACCAATTTCGAGGGGAAAATAGGCCGGCTCAGGAAAGCAATCGCACCTGTCGGTGAAAGCCTGCCGGACGGTGAAATAATCCTGCGACTGGCCAATAAAATGGAACAGCCGCTGCCCTTTTCCGATATCAGGCAAGTAATGGAGGAAATTGAAGAGCTGGTGCCGCTGTACTCTGATTATTTAGATTTGGATGAAAAATATCAGGATGAATTAGGCTCCTGGGAAAAGCGCAGCTACAGGAGGCCTTCCTTAAAAGGTTTCCCCCGTTTTTCCAATGTAAGTTATAGTTCCCCTGCAAGAGAAACAGATGAGAATTATCCCTTTACATTAATAACAGAGGCCGTCCTTCCCCACTTTGGAACAGGCACCAGAAGCTCAAGGGCCTGGCGTTTAAAGGAATTTTCTCCGCAAATTATTCTAAGCATCAGCATAACTGATGCCCAAAAGCTCGGGGTCAGCAACTTTGACCAAGTCAGAATTATTTCACCCGTATCATCCTTAACTGCCGCTGCCAGCGTTACTGATAGTCTTCCGGAGGGGACTGTATCCCTGCCCTTTTCCTTCCCGGAGGCTTCCGCAACCGAACTGTTTGCTATTGACCTGGATGCCGAGACCAAAACGCCTGTATTGAAAGCATGTAAGGTAAGGATCGAAAAGATAAAAGAATAAAGGATAGAAAAAATAATGGCGTAAAAACAACTGCTATGCTGGTTCCAACGGCCATAATGGAGTAAAAATGCTCTCGCTTAAAGCCCGTGCCGTGACCCTCGGGGTGACGCAAGGTTGGGGCGAGCGACTTGTGCAGCGAAGTTAAAAGTTCTCGGCGAAGCGAGGGCTGGAGGCGGCCCTGCCGACATGGACGTCGGCAGCCGGCCTCTGGCCATGGATGGCCAATTGGCCGGGCAGGCCGCCGCAGGCCCGAGCTGAGCCGTAGAACTTTACGAGCGAACCTTTAAGCGAGCCCCAACCTTCGCCACCCGCTATTTTAACAGAAAGGTAGACGAGACGATCATGAATGAAATTAAAACCGGCTCTGAAGATGAGTTGCTTGCCGGCGTAAAGGAAATCATTGCTTCATACAGCGGTCAGAAGTGGGCTTTGATTCCAATGGTACAACAAATTCAGAACAAGTTCGGCTACATTCCTCCCCGCTCCATACCGCTAATTGCCGAAAACCTGGGGCTTTTCCCCAGTGAAGTTCAGGGGGTTATCTCTTTCTATGCCCAGCTTTATACAAC
>JAKORA010000064.1 GCA_029778075.1 Bacillota bacterium
GCCCGTAAGTTTGTTCGCCTGGTCTTTGCCCTGCTGAGTAAAGGCCAAATCTACCAAAAACAGGAGGTGAAAATGTAAACCTTTTACATAGGTAATTTATTCCAGTTGCTCTAGTGGCACCTGCAGGTATCCTATTGCCTTTTTGGTTGACTAATTTTACATTTTCCAGTTTTCACCCCTTGACATTTTACCGTGGGTCTTACAAATTATTTTTTCACATCTACAAGCCTGAACACTAAACCCTCTCTTCAGGCCGGCTTAACTTTTAAGGCAATGTCTGCAGGTAGCGGTCAATAGCCCGGGCAGCCTTTTTCCCGGCTCCCATGGCAAGGATTACTGTAGCCGCTCCCGTGACGATATCACCGCCGGCATAAACACCTTTACGGCTTGTCGCTCCATCTTCATCAGTTTTAATCGTCCCTTTCCGGCCCAATTCCAACCCTGAGGTCGTCTGTGGAATGAGCGGGTTGGGGCTGTTGCCGATAGCAATAACGACCGTATCTACATCAAACATAAATTCGGAACCTTTAATGGGTATAGGACGCGCCCGGCCTGATTCATCGGGCTCACCCAACTCCATCCTTATACATTCCATCCCTTTTACCCAGCCGTTCTCGTCGCCGATAATTCTGACGGGGTTGGTGAGCAAATTGAAAATAACTCCCTCTTCCTTGGCATGCTCGATTTCTTCGGCCCGCGCCGGCATCTCTTTGTCAGAACGCCTGTACACAATATGGACCTCTTCGGCGCCCAGCCGCAGTGCGGTACGGGCAGAGTCCATGGCTACGTTTCCGGCTCCGACCACAGCAACCTTTTTGCCCACCTTTATGGGGGTATCCCAATCAGGGAACAGGTAAGCCTTCATCAGGTTGGTCCTGGTCAAAAACTCATTGGCGGAATACACTCCGCTCAAGTTTTCACCGGGTATGCCCTGAAACTGTGGAAGCCCGGCACCCGTGCCGACAAATACAGCATGGAACCCTTCTTCTTCAAAAAGTTCATCCACCGTGATGGTTTTTCCGATGACCACATTTGTTTTAATCTGTACACCAAGGCTGGCGATATAGTCAACTTCGCGCTGTAAAACTTTTTCCTTGGGCAGACGAAATTCGGGTATTCCATAACGAAGGACGCCGCCTGTAGCATGAAAGGCCTCGAAGAGTACAACCTCATGCCCCATTCTGGCAAGGTCGCCGGCAGCTGTAAGTCCGGCCGGCCCAGAGCCTACTATAGCCACGCGCTTGCCTGTCGGTGCAGGCTTAGGGGGCACTTCTATCCCCTTGGCCATTTCATAATCTGCCAGAAAACGCTCCAACCGCCCGATAGCGACAGGTTGTCCCTTTTTACCCCTTACGCAGAAGGATTCGCACTGGTTCTCCTGAGGGCAAACACGCCCGCATACTGCCGGAAGGTTATTTTTTTCCTTGATTTTTTTAATACCTTCATCGAATTTTTCTTCGACTATCAGTTTTATAAAAGCGGGAATATCCACTTCCACAGGACATCCCTCTACACATTTGGCCTCTTTGCATTGCAGGCAACGTGCTGCCTCTCTAACCGCTGTTTCGGCATCATACCCGTACGGCACTTCATTAAAATTTTTAATACGCTCCTTGGGCTCCTGTTCGGGCATGGGATGCTTTTCCTTTTGCTTGCGCAACTCCTTGATTAGCTCCTTATCCAGTGCCATTAGTTCCCACCTCCGCATCTGCATTCGTGTTCAAATTTTTCCAGGGCCGTTTTTTCCTCTGACAGATAAGTACGGGAGCGGCGTGTCAACTCTTCGAAATCTACCTGGTGAGCATCAAAGACAGGACCATCAACACAGCTGAACTTTGTTTCACCGCCTACCGTGACGCGGCAGCAGCCGCACATTCCTGTTCCATCCACCATAATAGGGTTCAAGCTTACCAGCGTTTTGATGCCGTAAGGCCTGGTCTGGTTGGCTACCACGCGCATCATGGGCAGCGGGCCAACAGCGATAATCTCGTCTATTTTTTTGCTTTTATCGTCCAGCATCGTTTGCAGGATATCCGAAACAAAACCATGATGACCTTTGGTTCCGTCATCGGTACATATGTGCAACTCCTTGCTTACAGCCCGCATTTCATCCTCGAGAATCAGAAGATCGGCTGTCCTGGCCCCAATAATGGAGATAACTTCCATACCTGCTTCATGAAAAGCCTTTACCTTGGGATAAATAGGGGCAATTCCCACTCCTCCGCCTACCGCAATTACACGCCCAGGGGTTGAGGGAAGCTCCATCGGTTTTCCGAGGGGTCCGACAAAATCGCTTAAGTAATCCCCTGCCTCCAGGGTTCCCAACTGCTTTGTTGTTTTTCCGATTTCCTGAAAGATAATTGTAATTGTACCTCTCTCTTTATTGCTATCCGCTATGGTGAGTGGAATTCTTTCACCGTTTTCGCGAACTCGCAAAATAATAAATTGACCGGGCTTTGCTTTTCGCGCGACCAACGGCGCTTCGATTTCCATAAGTTTATTTACTTCGGATAAAACTTTTTTTGTAACAATTTTGAACATGCAAATTCTTACCTCCCCCGTGTTATGTTATTTTTTTAACTTATCAGTTCGCCATTATTGTAATAAACTCCTTTTAAATTTTAGACTAAAGATAATGTTTATCAATTCTGAATATTATGGTATGCCCGACCAGCAGAAGGCCCCCGCGGCAGTATTTTCCGGCACTAAACCTCATCCGCTCTTATCCTTCTGATCTTGTCCAAAACACCGTTAACAAAGCGTGCCGCATCGTTATCATGATATTTCTTTGTGAGCTCTATAGCTTCGTTAATCGACACAAGGGGTGGAATTTCGTCGCAGTAAAGCATTTCGTAGAGCGCCAATCGCAGTATGCTGCGCACCGCTGTTGCCAGCCGGTCAAATTGCCAGTTGACAAGATGACGCGACAGGATTTCGTCAAGCTCCTTTTCTTTGCTGAGAACACCCTTTACCAGCTTAGTGCAAAAGGAGCGCTCCCTTTCAGAAAGACCGGTATCTTTTAAAAGATAATTTAAGGCACTTTCATCATTGTTGTTACCAAGATCAATCATAAATAGAGCCTTAAAAGCACATTCTCTGGATAATCGCCTTTTCAAATTACCATGCTCCTTTACCGGTCAAATAAAAAAACCCTTTTTATGGGCGTTTTTTTAAAAAACAGGAATCATTCCCGAAAAGGCCAAATTCTCTCCAAAAAATTACGCACACCTTCATGCTTTTCCGCCCTGGCTCCGATAAAGATCCCCCCTACAATACATATAATAATAAAAACACCTTTCCAAAAGCCGAAGGCAACAATAATCAGCGCTACCAGCAGCCCCAGAAAGCCGCCCACAACTTTGCCCATATGATCGTTAATTAATTTTATGAAGTTGTCATTCATCCCTTTTCACACCTTTAATGGACGATCTTTTCAATTTTTTCCTGGGCAATATTTTCTACCAGGACTTTTATCTCGGCCACATTCGATCCAGTGATTTCCTGGATATACTCCTTAACCCTGGTCTGCAGTTCGTTTACCAAACCCGGAATAGGGATATCGGGAAGGACTTTGATGCGCATGTAAATCACTATTCCCTGCTCAACAGAGTCAATCCGCGTGTTTACTTCCCTGATACCCTTGACCTTACGCGACGCGGTCAAAACCATGTTTTCAACAGCCTTAAAGGAGATGCGGATTTCCCCGATTTCCGTGTAGCTGACAATAGTGCCCCCCTCTTTTTTCTTGCCTCCCCGTGCGGGAAAAGAGAGAAGGATTACTCCTACAACCAGAATCAGGAAACCCAGGGCCGTATACTGCAAATTACCTGTAACCTGGTACAGGTTTAAAACAGAAGAAAGAGCAGTCCCGTTGAGAACTCCCAGCGTAGCCAAAATTAAAAACAAACCGCACAGGAGGGCAAGGACCCCGAGGACCAGTATAAAACGTTTTCCAGTTCCCATAGAAACTATTCTCCTTTCAAGGTTAGACGTTGGAAGTTGGAAATTGGAGGCTTAAAATTTTATGTATTGCTTCAAAGCTCAGCATGCCGTTTATCCCTATGATAGCAGGTTTTGTTTTTAAGGGCCTTTCCAACTTCCAACCCAACTTCCGGCTCCGCTTCTGCTGTTACTTAGGCGTTTCCTCATCCGCTTTTTGTTGTGGAAAGCTTACTCCCTGTACATGGACGTTTACCTTTACAACTTTTAACCCGGTCATACTCTCAATCGCCTTTTTCACATTCTCCTGAACTGACCAGGCCACATCCGGAATACGTGTTCCATAACGCACTATTAAATATAAATCCACGGCTGCTTCTTCTTCGCCGACTTCCACCTTTACTCCTTTGGATAAATTTTTGCGTCCCAGGGCTTCGGCAATGCCTCCGGCAATTCCTCCGCTCATGCTGGCCACGCCGTCAATTTCTGTAGCTGCCAATCCCGCTATGATCGCAACCACCTCATCGGCGATACGGATGGCACCCAGCTCTGAAGGAAGACTACGACCTTCCATGTATTTTTTCCTCCTTTTAATAAATTTGGCTTACTTTAATACTCTGGACTAATTATATCAAAATTTACCGCGTTGTTCCAATTAAAATTATTATATTAATGCCATTTTATCTATTTCACTTCTGCTGAATAATCTGGACCTGTTCCCTGGGAACCCCGGTAACCGACGAAACAGCTTCGGCAATTCTTAAAAAATCTTCTTCATCAAGCTGTTCCGCGTCGATCATTACTGTAGCGACTCCTTTGCGCGCAAACAAAAGGGCATCGTTATATCCCTGTGCTTTCAACATATTCTCAACCATCAACTCTTTTTCCATAAGATCCGTCAGGTATAAAAGTTGTTTCTCCGCTTCGCTACGTGCTTCTGCTCCCACCTGGGGATTATCGATCATATCCTTGAGCATCTCCACTTCCTGCCCGCGGACCCGATCTCTCTCCAGCCGGTATTCGGAAAAAAAAGCACGGGCATCGTCAAACTGCCATTCGGCAGGATTATCAGGTAACTCCTCTGAAAGTATGGTCTGTAAAATCTCCTCATCGGGGACCACTTCGATCCGGCTCATCTCCTTCTCCACGCTGCTTATAAATAAATAAGTTACCGCAGCCACCAAAACAATGCTCAAAATCCACAATTTTTTGCCGCCCATTGGCTTTTGAATCACCCCTTTCACCTGGCTTTGCTTTCTCCAAGAGGGAGAACAGCTATTTTATGAACAGGCAAATTCAGAACACTCTGAATGGCTCGCACGACTTTCAGCCGCAGCGAGCTGTTTTCTAAACCCCCGGCAACAATCAGGATTCCCTTGATTTCGGGCATATTAGCACTGAGAAGAAGGGGCTTCTCTCCACCTCCCTCCTCGCGCAACAAAACATAATCCTCCTTGCTGGTGGTCTCCAGGATTTCCCGCGTCCCTCCTTCCCGATCCTGCTCGGTCGTCTGCCGGTTGCTTTCTTCGTTAACTTTGGCATAGAATGATTCCCCGCTATTGTCAAAATTAATAAAGATTTGCACACGGGATATCCCGTCGATATTTTCCAGAACGTGCTGCAGTGATTGGATTAGCTCTTCTTCATACTTACTGCCGGAGGCCACCGGTTCACGTCTTGTTTCTGCCGGAATTTCGTCGTAAGAAGCGGGAGGTTTTTTTTGCGGTGACCATAAAGAACCGGCAAACATTAATATTATCCCCAAAATCAGTAAAGTTAAAAGAAAGATGTTTTTCTTTCTGCTGCCTTGCACCCCCTTCCACAGATCTTTAAAATAATCCCAAGAACTACTTCCTGTTTTCTCCCCTGGCACGGATCCTCACCCCTCAAGGCAAAATTTTTACTTTTACTTTATTAAAAGGAAGCTGTAAATAAGCAGCAATAAACCTGCTAAGTTCCATTTCTTTATCATTAACAGCTTCTCCGGCAGCTTCACCATCATTGTTTTCAGAAACTTTTCCGGCGGCAGGCTCCTCTTCCCGGCCCGTTACCTCCACGGAGATTTTAATTTCTTCTATCTTTGCGCCAGTTTGGCGGGTATCGGCATCAACTGCCGAACTGTCGCGGACTTCCGCATAAATGTTCTTTAAAGAGCCGAATTCACTGCTTTCAGGATTTTCCTCCACCGACACCTCCAGGCGGAGCAACTTTTGCCCGAATTCTTTGGCCAACTCCCCCTCCAGCAGAGAAAAGATCCTGTAGCGATACTCTGCCAGCGCCAGGTCAATATTACCCCTGTACATCTCTTTCCCTTGCTGCAGGATTTCACCCAACTCCGCTTCTTCCGGCATCCCTTCTGAAAAAGCGGTAGTTTCCCAGTACGGGGCAAATCTCAAAATCTTTTGCAGTGGAGTAAGCAAGGTCAGTATCAGCAAAATACCTACCAGCATGCGCAGGTAACGGCGAAATACTCCCTGGGGCAGCATCATCTCCAGGAGGGTACTTAAAAAAATAATAATCACAATATAGCGAATCAGACTGCCGATCGTATCAATCATTGCACTCACTTATTCCCCTTCTGCCTTTCTCAATTCAGCGCAGCATGACGGCAGCATTACTGGCCCCTACGATAATGGCAATACCGATAAAAAAAGCCAGCGATACTGTTGCCACTGCGGCAAAAACCAGTACCAGGCAGTTACCCATGGTATGCAGGGCTTCTCCAAGGGTTGTCTCCCCCAGCGGCTGAAGCACGGCCCCGGAAAATTTATAGATAATGATCAGCGCCAGCAGTTTAACCAGCGGAAAAGCAACAATTAAGGACAGTATTAAGAGCCCGGCGATGGTGGCGCTGTTTTTAAGCAACAGCGAATAACCCAGAACCGTTTCCACTGCATCTGCCAGCATCTTGCCCACAACAGGGATAAAGGCTCCGGTCATATATTTGGCCGTCCTTAAAGTAAGGGCGTCCCCTATACCCCCTGCTACTCCCTGGATAGTCAGCAGGCCTACAAATAGTGTTAACATCAAACCTAACCCCCAGGTACTGATATCTTTGAAGAGATCCGCCAGCCGATTAATTTTGAAATGAGGTGAAAAATGATTTACCATGTATAGAATGGTTGCAAAGAAGATCAGCGGAAATAAAATATTGCGTACCAGTGAAGCCATTAAGTTAACAGAAAAAATAATAAAGGGATGAAACAGGCCCGCCGAGGTGACATGTCCCATTGACGCCAGCAAGGTCAACAATACCGGTAGAAGAGCAAGCATAAAATTAACCATGCTGTCAACTGTGTTTCTGCCGATCTCCAGGGCTACAGTAAAACTTTTCATGGCCAGGCCCATCAGCACGAGGAAGGCAACGGCCTCCGTAAGCCTGGCCACCTCCTCGCTGCTAAAAGACCCCTGCAGGCTTTTCAGCAGAGCGGCGGCCACAGCCAGCAAGATCAACTGGCCCAGCAGCCCGAAGTTGGTCACTATTTCCCGGAAAAGATACCTGGACAGGCCTTTAAGAATCTCGCCGATACCCGGTATTATCCCGCCCTCATCCCTTTCCCAGATATCTCTGATATCCCATCTCGGCAAAAACTCGCCTATTTCCGTTTCCAGTTCGCGCCAGTAACTTTCTACTTCCTCCCACCCCTCCAGCGAACTGATACTTCCCCCGCCTCTTGCCCCCGGCCTAACCTCCTGTAGCTCTGCCTCCTCCTGTGCTGCAGCCGTCATAGCTGGTATTCCTGAGAGTAAAAGCGCCGCTAAAAGCGCCAGGCCTACTCTCACCACCCATAACTTTTTCCACATGCCTTCCGACCACCTCATGTTTATCTTCAAGGAATAAAGTTCACAATACCCTCCAGAACGGCAACAATGATGGGAATAGCCATTACCAGGATGATCAACTTTCCGGCAAGCTCAATCTTCATGGCTATGCTGCCCTCCCCGGCATCTTTACAGACCTGTGCGCCGAATTCGGCAATATAAGCCACCCCGATAACCCTCAGGAGGGTTCTCAGAAAGACGGTGTTGATTTCCGCCTCCAGGGCTAAATCCGTAATAAGATTGACCATTAAACTTAGATAGCCGAGGAGATAAATTACAATCACAACACCTACAGCGATGGATAGTAACTGGGCTATATCCGGCCGGCTCTGGCGGATAAAAATAATTATCACGGCAGCAAAAACCCCAAAACCTACAACCTGGGCTATTTCCATAAAGTGAACACCTGCTCTTTAAAGGCTCAGAAATTGAAAATTCTGCGGATGTTGGTAAAAAGATCTCCCACCAGCTGCAATACCAGTATCAGGACAATTACAACGCCAACCAGTGTCAGCATCTGAGCTTGTTCTTCCTTGCCGGCTTGTTTGAGGACGATATTCAGCACGGAAATAAAAATCCCAATCCCGGCAATCTGAAAGAGAAGGTCCACTCGCAAAACATCCATGTTATTACCCCTTTCCCCGGATAAAAGCCCTGTAAAACCTGCGTCATAAAGTTATACACCCGTACCTTCAGAGCAAAAAAATTACCATAGTCAACCCGCCCAGTAATCCCAGGTACTTCCACATCTTATCGTTTCTCCGGTACTCGTTTTGTGCCTCTCGGAGAGCCTGTCTCAACAACTCCTGGATCACCGCAATTTGATTGAGCTGCCCGCTTTTGTCGCCTTTGCCCCAGACAAAACCCAACCTATCCATTATTTCCATACCTTCACGTGACAGCTCCAGGGCGTCGGAATTTTTTTTCAAGGCCTTCTTCCAGCATTCCCTGGCACTTAATCCCCTGCTTTTTAGCATTAATGCGGCGGCATCTGAAAAGAGCCGTCCCAGGGGGTCTTTTAACCTGCGCCCTATATGCGTAAAGGCCTGCGGTAAAGGAGTCAGGCCGTAATTTACCTCCGCCAGGAACATTTCCAGGCCCAGCAGCAGCTCCTCGAGCAGCAAAACACGTTTGCGGTACTTTAAAGATATGCCGTAGCCGTAAGTGTACGCGGCAGAGACGATGAAAAAGGCTCCCAGCAATTTAAGGTACATCCTTCTCCTACTCTCCTCCATGACGCGCAGAGTAAAGGGGCAGCCCCCTCTCTCCCTCGATAATCATCTCCAGTGTTCCCGGCCCCCTGCTGTTGCTGAGGAAAATCAACCTTTCAAAATAATTCTTTTGCAGCAGGCCTGCCAAGATCGGCCTCTGGCAAAGCTCTTCCAGGCTGGAACCATGCGCGGAGGCAATTATCGATACACCGGCATGAATAGCCTCTTCGATAGCCCTTACATCCTCTCCCCGCCCGATTTCATCCGTAATAATAACCTGCGGTGAAAGAGAGCGCAGCATGAGCATGATACCTTCAGCCTTGGGGCAGGCATCAAGAACATCAGTTCTGATACCTACATCAAGCTGGGGAACCCCCTGGTAACAGCCGGCTATTTCAGAACGTTCATCCACAATGCCCACCTTTTTACCGGATTGTCCTAAAATTCCCGCCCCTTCGCTGATCAGCCTGGCCAGATCCCGGAGCAGTGTTGTCTTGCCGCCCTGCGGAGGAGAAATGACAAGAGTATGCATGACACGACCCATCCGCCGATCGAAGATAAAAGCCAGTACTTTTTCTCCGGCTCCTTTAACCTCCCTCGCCACGCGAAAATTAAGAGAGCCAATATCCCGTAAGACCTTGATCCTGCCCCCTTCAACAACAGCCCTTCCGGCCAGCCCCACGCGGTGCCCTCCTGGAACAGTCAGGTATCCCTGCCTTAATTCTTCCTCATAGGCATAAAGCGAATAACCGCTAAGCAACTCCAGCGTTTTTTCCAGATCCTCTCCGTCAACCTGGTAGGCTTCCCAGGGCGTGGCCACAGGCCCACCGGAGCCGAGGTAGGATTCACCGCCGGCCCAGATGATAATAAGCGGCCGGGAATGTCTCAAACGGATTTCCTCTGTTTTTGCCAAAAGCTCATCCGGTAAATTCTCCACGATAAAACGCACTCTTGGAGCCAGCAGGGGACAAATCTGCTTCCTGATCTTATTGCCGGGATCGGTCATGGACAGCTCACCCCCCATCTACTAAGATAAGGCCTGGACATCTTCTCCTTAGGAATAAGTATTTCAAAAAAACACTTTTTATGCCGGCAGCAGATTATTTTCAAACAAAATAAAAACTCCCGGTAGTAACCGGGAGCTTTGCTGTTCAGCATCCGGAAGCATTAGCTGTTTAAGCATTAGCTATTTAAGAAGGATATGATTATTCCCCCTCTTTATCCTCTGCCTCTCCTTCACCAGCTGCTTCGATTTCCTCTTCCCATTCCTCGTCATTTATGAAGACGACCCGACCGCAGTTGGGACACAGCACCTCCAGGGATTCTTCGTCCTCGAGAATATCTTCGTCAATAACAACTTCCTGCCGGCATTCCGGGCATTCCACCGTAAAGCTTACATCATACTCTTCTTCTTCGTCATCCTCGTCCTCGTCTTCATCTTCGTCGTAATCATCATAATCGTCGTCTTCTTCATCTTCTTCGTCAAAATCGTTCTCCAGATCGCTCAGGTCCTCATCAATAGCCTCCACATAAGAGAAGAGTTCGTCGTAATCTTCTTTCAACGCTTCTACAGATTCGACAATATCATCAAGTATAGAAATTATCTGGCCAATAATTTTCCCTTCCTTGGTTTCATCATTAATTCCCAATCCCTCAGCGAGACCTCTCAAATAACCCATCCTGGAACTCAAATCTTCCATCCATTAAACCCCCTTATAAGAGTTATTATACCAAGAACTGTCTTAAACTAAACACGCTCCAGATATTCGCCGGTACGGGTATCTATTCGCAAAACATCGCCTTCGTTTATGAAGAAGGGAACCTGCACGACAAGTCCCGTTTCCAGTTTGGCCGGCTTGCTCCCGCCGGCAGCAGTATCTCCCTTAAAACCAGGTTCCGTCTCGACAACTTTAAGCTCTACAGAATTGGGAAGCTCCAGGCCGATAATTTCCCCTTTGAAGAGCAGTATATTAAGTTGCATATTCTCCTTTAGGTACTTTAGGTTGTCTCCCAGTGTTTGACGACTGAGAGAAATCTGTTCATAGCTTTCCGTATCCATAAAAATATATTCTTCCCCGGAAGCGTAGAGATATTCCATTTCTTTCCTTTCAATTAACGCCCGGGGTACTTTTTCACCGGCCCGGAAAGTGCGCTCCGTAGTGGATCCGCTGCGCAGGTTTTTTAGTTTTGAGCGTACAAAGGCCGATCCCTTTCCCGGCTTAACATGCTGAAAATCAATTACCATGTAGATTTCCCCGTCCAACTCTATCGTCAACCCGGTATGGAAATCATTGGTCGAAATCATTCATTAAATCACTCCCTGTTTTAGATTTAACCTAACGAAAGTGTCCTGGCGCTTCTGGTTAGAACCTGCAGCCCCTCCGGACGCAGCACAACAAGATCCTCTATTCTAACCCCTCCCCAGTTTTCAATATAGATACCTGGTTCTATACTGAAAACCATCATCTCCTGCAGCGTCTCCTGCCCTTTCGGAGAAAGTACAGGCAACTCATGAACTTCCAGCCCCACACCATGGCCCAGTCCATGACCAAAATATGCATCGTACCCGTATTGCTGGAAATACTGGCGCACTACAGCATCCACCTCAGCGCCTCGCTGCCCCGCGGCAATCATTTTAAAGGCCATTTCCTGGGCATCGCGCACAAGCTCATAAATTTCCCGCTGTTTTTCGGAAGGCTCTCCCAGTACGAACGTCCTGGTCATATCGGAGCAGTAACCCCCGTATACTGCTCCAAAATCAACAGTAACCAGCTCTCCTTCACTGATTATTCTTTTGCCTGCCACGCCATGGGGCAGGGCAGAACGTTCCCCGGAGGCGACGATGAACTCGAACGGCAATTTTTCCGAGCCTTTCTTACGCAGGCGGTATTCCAGCTCACAGGCAACTTCCAGCTCGCTGATGCCGGGTTTGAGTAGCGGCAGAAGTTCCTGCCAGGCCTCATCGGCGATACCGGCTGCCCGTGCGATCAACTCTATCTCTCCCTCTTCCTTTACAGCCCTGATTTCTTCCAGGAAATTATGCAGGGGAAGCAGCTCAATACCCGGAGCAGCGTTTTTAAGTATGTTTAATTCCCTCAAGCTGAAGTGGGATTCTTCCACAGCCAGCTGCTTCAGGCCACTACGGGTAAGCTGACCGGTTACATGTGAATAATCCACATAGTTTTCTACCTTCACGATCTCAAAAGCAGAAACCTGTTCCCCGGCCTGTTGCAGATAGCGAAAATCCGTATAAAGCAGGGCTTCTTCGAGGGTCACAAGCAAGAAACCGCTGGTTCCCGTAAACCCGCTTAAATACAAAACATTGGGCCGATGAGTAACCAAAAGAGCGTTAACTTTTTTCTCCTCCATTTTTTTTCTGACAACATTTAACCTTTTTCTGTGCGTTCTCTCTTCCTCCCACTTTTTCGAGTTTTCCCTTTACTTTTTCCCTTTACTTCCGAATCTTTCCTCTCTCTACGGCAGAGCGTAGTGTTACTTAGCAGCAATAGTACTATACCCTTAGTTGCCGTGTATCATGTAAATTCCACTTTAAGGGGGAAATTCCTGCTAAAGTTTTTAAAAACAGGTAATTCTTATAACATCACGGCTCCTTATGGCAGTAGGACCGGAGCGAGCTGTAGAACTTTTAGGGCGGAGCCTGGAACTCCGCTAACAAGAAATGCTGTAAGGCTGCTCCACTTTCACTCTGCCAATGCCCGGGTGGATCTCTGGAAACCCTGACTCTGCCAGTTACAGGGGTCAAAATCACGTAGCGCTTCTCACCACTGGAGGATTTAAGAATTATCGTCCCTCCACTGCTGGGATGTCCCAGCATGTTAAAATGCACATAGGGAGGATTCCCACTAAAAGTGACACCGTCAAAAAAAACCCCTTCCGGCAAATCGACCCAACGGTCTTCTCCGGACAGTTTTACACGGTATCGGTTAGGATAAATAAAGATTTCCACCTTGGAAGCCTTACCTGTCGTTATCGCCTCCTGCCGGACCAGGCGCAGGTCCCCGGCGAGGCTCCGGGCAGCGGACTCCAGTTTCCACCGGGAAAGGGGCGCCACACGGGGCCAGATCAATGCAGCAACAACCGCCATAACGGCCAGAGCCGCCAGCAGCTCGATCAGGGTAAAGCCTTTATCCTGCATAGCTATAATATTCTTTAAATATCCTTTATCATTCATTCATGCATGCTTGCTCCTGGACTCTTAATTCTACTTCTTGCATTAATTGCTTACATGCCGCTCAAGCCGATTAAAATAACCTTGATTTGCTTTTCACTTTCCTCTTCTCCGCCATCTTCCTCTTCCCCTTCAGCCTCTTCTTCAGGCTCATCCTCTTCGCCAGCAGTAACATTTAGAGATAATAAAGCCCTGATCTCGGTTTCTGCTTCAACGCAGCTCATACTACGACGGCAAACTCCTCTGGATATAAGCGTATAGTAATCTTCATTTCCCCCGGGGCTTCCCGGTTCAAGCCATTGCAGCACAAAATATTCCTCTTCGACCCCATTATCAGGGTAAAATGGTTCATCAAAGTTTAGCTGCCAAAAATGTTCCGGATGCTCCTCCAGAAGGGTTAAAGCAAGTTCGACTCCGGCTTCGGCCAGGTAATGAGCCTTGAGTTTATAAAGATAATTCTGCGCAATAGCTCTCTCCTGGAGGGAGTTCGAGAGAAGAGCCGCTCCCAGGATCATCATAACCGACGAAAATAAAAGCAGCATGATCAAAAGCGAGCCTCTTTCCTCTTTCCAGAGAACAGTCCTTTTACGGCAGCCGCGCATTTTTCCCTCCGCTTGCCCGTTCTGTTATTTAATCTGTTATTTATAGGAAATATTCTGCAGCCGCAAAGAGCTTTGCAGGATATAGGAGCCTCCCGGTGCAAGCTCTTGACCTTCTCCCTGCACCTTTAACCTGAATAAAATCATGGGACATCTTCCCTCCGGCTCACTCCCTCCGGCAACCGGCTGCGGGAAATAGCAAAAAAAGTCCATTCCGGCAACATTATAGGCCAGCTCGTTCGGCGGTCCCTTTCCGATCCTCAGGGTAACCGTTCTCTTTTCCTTATTAAAGGCGATTTCGCTTTTTTGGCCCTCAGAGGAGGTATAGGCAATTAAGCCCGCACCCCGTTGCCGGCCGCCTTCGTCGCCGTCATAAAGGGGCAGGATAGACCGATCGCTCAATCCTTCCACAGCAGAGGCATAACGCAGTTCGCGGGTTATCTCATATACAGCGATCCGGGCATTCTGCTGCAGGTCCATGGCAGCTGAATCCCTGCTCCAGCCCTGCAACGCGCCCCCGTAGAACATGAAAAGGGCAGACAGAAGCAGGCTGAAAATAGTAACAGAGAGAAGCACCTCCAGCAAGGTAAAACCTTTCCTGCAGAAAAGCTTTTCCGGCAGAAGGCCTGCACCTTTAAAAAAATCTTTCACAGCTCTCCAGGCCCCTCCCCAGCAGTGATGAAAGGGAGACGCTGCGTCTCCCCCCAACATCGCTCCAGGATACCATAACCTGTACAAAAAGTATCTCTCCATCTCCAACGGCTGCAACCGCTTCGAGCGGGATAATTTGTAATTTATACTTCCTGCTGTAAAAGCCCAGTTTCTCTTCCAGCTCCAGTTCCTCACGCCCGACCATCAGCGATCTTAACTGCTCATAACCATATCCCTTCAATGTCTCCATCCCATCCTGGGCAAGGGTTGCGGCTTCAGTCTGGTGCTTCCCTAAAAGAACGGCATTTCTTCCCCCTGCAAGCATAGAACAAGCCGGTACCAGGATGATGCCCAAGACGGCAACGGCAGCAATTACTTCCAGTAAGCTGAAACCTTCCTCCCTCGTTATAAGCATGGGACTCTTCACTCCACTTTTAGTCGTTTGCCAGAATAAGATAAACGTAGCCTTCACTTTCCTGTATAACGGTGCCGGCCAACTGTTCCTTCAGCTTCTCAATGGCCTCCTGTGGAACGGCATCCAGGCGCAGGCATTTTGCTGTCCCGCCCTGTCCGTCCTGATGCACAAATGCGTATTTCCCTCCCCAGGGGTTTTTCCCGGGCCACCCCTCCAGGTAAGGGCCGCTCCAGCCCGGCACGCCGGGATCTGCGAGAAAACCGGGATCGCCCCCTTCAGGGTTGTCGCCGGGCCACTTCCCCGTATCGCTGTAATACGCCAGCGCTGCGCTTTTGATGCTCCTGAAATCTGCCGCGGCAGCTGTAACCCTGCTTTTATCGACAGCCCTGAACAGATTAGGGGCGATGACTGCGCCCAATATGGCGATAATAACCACAACCGTTAATAGCTCCACCAGTGTAAAACCTTTCTTCTCCCAGAGTTTGGCTAACATAGGTTTCCTCCTCCGTTAGATTGTCTGGTAGACTTCAAACATGGGCAGGAGTACCGAAAGTGCGATAAAAACAATAATCCCGGCCATAAAAAGGATCAAAACCGGTTCCAGCAGGGCACAGAGGCGTTCTATAATATGGGACACTTCTGTCTCGAAAAAACTGGCTGTACTGGCCAACATTCCCTCCATGTTCCCCGTTTGTTCTCCCACACTGCACATCTCCACAACCAGGGGCGGGAAAAAATCCACGGCAGCGAGGGAGCTGGCGAGAGATTGTCCTCGAATTATTCCTTCCTTTGTCCTGGAAATAATATCGGCATATATACTGTTATCTTCAATACCTTTAACCAGATCTAATGCAGTAAGCATCGCCGTCCCGTTCCCCAGCAAAGTGCCGAGCGTGCGGCAAAACCTTGCCGTAATCATTTTGCGGTAAATCGCTCCGAGAAAAGGGTTGTTAAGGCGCAACCTGTCATAAAAACGGCGACCCTGTTCTGTTTTTAAAACCCTTCTGCCGAGATAAAAAACGGCCACAATAACCATGATGATAATCGGCCAGCAGGAAGAAAGCCAGGTTCCGGCCGAAATAAGCAATCTTGTCAGCGCCGGCATTCTGATGCCCATATTTTCAAAGACTCCGGCAAAGGCAGGAAGAACGGCGCTCACCATAAAGACGGCGGCAATGATCGCAGCACAGGCAATAAACTTGGGATACAGCGTTGATGACCTGATTTTCTGCTCCAGCTCATATTGTTTCTCAAAATACAGTGCCAGCCTTTCCAGGGCAGCATCTAAAAAACCACCGGCCTCTCCGGCTTCGATCATGTTTATTAAAAGGGGAGGGAAAAGATCGTTGCCGGACCTTAACGACTCTACCAGCGAATAGCCTTTTTCCAACCGAGAGGCTGCTTCCCTGATCTTTTCTCCCAGCAAGCCGTGTTCCGTCAACTCCCCCAGCAACTGCAGGCTGCGCAGATAAGAAACGCCAGCCCCCGTCAGAGCGGCAAACTGGCGACAAAAAACCATGAGATCCCTGGTCCCGGGAGCTTTCTTTTTCAGGGATAAAGTGAGCTCCGTAGTAAGGAGCGATTTTTTCTTTTTAAAGCTGGAAAATGACATGCCCCGCACCTCCGATACAAAGAAAACGACCCCGCAAGCAAACAGGCAGCGTTTCCCGGCAAAAAGCCGTCACGTGGCCGCCTAACACACAGGCCTTTTAAAGGTGGGATTAAGCACAACCCTCGCAGAGTACTAGCAGAGCGTTTAAAAAACCGTATAAGCTACCTGTATTACTTCTGCCAAAGTTGTCAGCCCCTGCACAGCCCTGTTTATACCGTCCTGCAAAAGGGTCTGCATACCCTGCGAAACAGCATGGCGCCTTATTTCTTCTGTATCTTCCGAATGCATAATTAACCGGCGCATCGTTTCATCCACTGGCATGACCTCGTGAATGGCGGTACGCCCCCTGAAACCCGTATAGTCACATTTTTCGCAGCCCCTGCCCCTGTTAAAAGAAACGTCACCGGAACCGCCCAGCTTTTCGTAAAAAGCCAGCTCTTCCTCCTCCGGGGAATAGGGTTCCAGGCAGTTTGTGCAATTAAGCCGCACCAAACGCTGGGCTACGACACCAACCAGTGAGGAAGTCAACAGGAAGCGCTCCACTCCCATGTCCAGCAGCCGGGTTACCGCCCTGGGGGCGTCATTGGTATGCAGCGTCGAAAAGACCAGGTGACCTGTAAGAGCGGCCCTGGTGGCAATCTCCGCTGTTTCCCCGTCGCGTATCTCTCCGACCATAACAATATTGGGATCCTGCCGTAGAATGGTACGTAAAGCACGGGCAAAAGTTAACTTGATTTTATTGTTGACCTGGACTTGATTTATTCCTTCAATCCTGTACTCCACCGGGTCCTCCACGGTAATAATATTTTTCCCGGGGCTGTTAACAGCATGGAGTGTTGAGTAAAGGGTGGTGGTCTTACCGCACCCAGTTGGCCCTGTAACCAGGATCATACCGTAAGCATTGTTTAAAAAATCCATATAGCGCCTGTAGTTTTCCTTGGAAAAACCCAGGCTCTCCAGGGGCATGACAATTTTGTCATGACGGAGCAGGCGCAGCACCAGTTTTTCCCCGTAAATTGTCGGCAGCGTTGAAAGCCTGATGTTAACCCTTTCCTGGTTTACCTCCATCTGCAAATTCCCGTCCTGGGGGAGCCTGCGCTCGGCTATATCCATCCCGGCCAGGATTTTCAACCGGGAAATAACCAGGGGAGCCACTTCAGGAGAGTATGGCGCTGAATCCCTGAGCACCCCGTCAATACGCAGGCGCACCCTCAGCCCATATTCCCGGGGCTCCAAGTGAATATCGCTGGCGTCCCGGCTCACTGCTGTTTCAATTAAGGAATTTACCATTTCCACCACAGAAGCCGTATCGGAGAAATCCAACCTTGACAAAAAGCTACCTCCTTACCGACTTACCAGAATGATGCGTACCACTGCCATATCTCCACTCCCCAGAAGATTACCAGGAGAAAACCAAGAGAAAGAAAAGGAGCAAAAGGCAGGGAGTCTTTTAACACCCGCTTCCCTGCAGCCAGAAGAATAACCCCGGCAAACGCCCCTAAAACAAAGGAAATCATGAAAATTATCAGCACGTAAGGCCATCCCACGGAAAACCCCAGTACAGCCATCAGTTTGATATCACCCCCGCCCATACCTCCCCTGCTCAACATGGAAATAACATAAAAGAGAGCCCCTCCGATCAAAAAACCCAGCGCTACCGACTGCAGTGAATGATAGGGCCAAACAAGCTGCCATATAAAAAGCCAGAAAAAGAGCAAGAGAACAAAGCGGTTGGGGATAACGCCCCTTTGGATGTCCAAAATGGAAATAATAAGGAGCAGCTGCAGGATAACGGCGTATTTTAAAAAATAAATTCCCGGGCCGAAAAAATGGTAACACAGTACAAAGATAGCGGCGGAGCCCAACTTGAGGGGGTAAAAATAAAAAAGGTTACTTTTCTCGATGTGGTTGCCGCGCTTTCTCTTGAGCAGGTTGAGAAAAGATACAACTGCCCCGGCTTTAAACAGTGCGCGGAGAGGTAATCCCTGCAGGTAACCCAAAATAAGTATATTTGAGAAGCTGCCGGCAGCAACTCCGGCCAGAAAGACCATAAAATAAAGCAGAACCTGTCCCAAACACACTTTTAAATTATTCCTTCCCGTACAATCCCGTTTACCTAGCGAAAAGAGTTAAAAATGCCCTTTTCCGAATACTGGACAAATTAATTATTAATTCCACATAAAAAGACAATTTTCCTTCAACTCAAATCTTTTTTCGGACGATAAAAAAAAGAGGAGCCCTGTGTAAGTAGGCTCAACATTGCCGAAACTCCCTGCGAAACCAGCAGGGAGAGATTAGCCTCAAGGTCTACTTCAAGTAATTATTTCAGGTATCCCCTGTAATTCTGGAGCCGGTCGCCGACGATGTGCTCGAAGGTGAGCCGGTCGTTTCTTTGCAGGATAATTTTGTTTGATGTTGAAAATTAGACATATTATAGGCACCTGCCTCAGAGTGAAAGTTAGTTGCCCGGGAACGAGAGGGGAAGCCAATTACCTCGGTAGTTTCCACCGGTCGCCCTCGGAAAGAACCAACTCGGTAATAGACCCCCTTGGCAATCCGGAAACTCATCCCGTGGCTCCCGCCCACGTATTGCCGGCGGGTTTTTTCTTCTAAATAAGCTACGTTATTGAAGACCCAGATTAAAGCTTCACTTTTTTGAAAATTAAAAGGCAACCTTCCTCCGGGGTGGAAACGAGAAGGAACTTTCCCTTCCATGAGTTCACGCAGCACTGCCCCCTTTACAAATTGAGTGTAAGCACCGTTTTTATCTAAGTCCTCCTGGACTCCAGGCCTAACTTTTTGCAGACAAATTTGGACTTGACCCAATGAACTGATGATGCAAGTGGTTTGGGAATGTACAGAATTGGCTCTGTTAAATAAAAGTGAAGCTGACAAATTAGAAAAAGCTATATGGGATATCGCAGCCCATATTAGAAGTGTATGGATTCAAAAAGGAACCTTGCTGGGCGATTGCACTTCTTTTTCTTTCAGAGCATCAATATAGCCTGAAAAAGCATTAACCGAAATGAGCGTTAAAATCAGTTGATTTAAACTAACACCTTCACGCTTTGCTCGCTCACTTAAAAAGCGGTGCAATGATTTTGGCAACCTTAGGGTAAACCTTCCGCTATACTGTTGAGGCTGAAAAAATTCCGGGGCAGGTATTGGTCTGCTATCTTCTTCCGCTGCTTCAAGCCATGATTCCAAAGCACCCTGGAGATTTCTCAAAGCTTCTTCTGGGGTCTCACCATCAGATTTACATCCATCTAATTCCGGTACTTCAGCTAACCATCCTCCTCCATCTTCTTCGCTTAAACGATAAAGCCTTACACTATAATCATGCAAATTAACAATACCTTTGTGGTTCTCCACTTAAACCGCTCCTTTCAACTATTAATCTTTACTTAAAGCGTCGATGATATCATCTACCATTCTAATTGCTTCTTTGGCATAAACTGCCTTAATTTTTCGTCCCCTTGGAATTGTTATTATGTAATCTAAAGCTGGATGAGAAAAAACATAATGCTTTTTAACTCTTAATGTGCAGCCATAGTAAAACAAAAGATTTTTAATAGTTTCGAAAGGAATATCCACCGGATTGTTCCTTATAGCTTCAAGGAGTTTTTCGCGTTTACCCACTTTCGTTTCTCCTTTATTATGTCCATTAGCACCATATATGATACCACTTTTTTTATTCAAAAGCAAATTTTTTTCCAAGCCCACAGCGGACTTTCACCGCCAAGCTATCGCCCATGCCGGCGAACATAAAAATGCTCCTTGCTGTAGCAAGCAAGGAGCTATATATATCACAAAAAAATATCACAAAGGTTTTATAACTGTTGTTGGGAGCTATGTAAAAAAATTGCTCCCAATTTTTGGTTGGTTTACCGCACCCGGTAGGCTCTGCAACCAGGATCATACCATAAGCATTGTTTAAAAACCCATATAGCGCCTATAGTTTTCCTCGGTAAAAACCAGGCTCTCCAGGGGCATGACAATTTTGTCATGACGGAGCAGGCGCAGCACCAGTTTTTCCCCGTAAATTGTCGGGAGTGTCGAAAGCCTGATGTTAACCCTTGCCTGGTTTACCTCCATCTGCAAATT
This sequence comes from Bacillota bacterium, assembly GCA_029778075.1. Classification (GTDB taxonomy): domain Bacteria; phylum Bacillota; class Dethiobacteria; order DTU022; family UBA8154; genus UBA9862. Next base: position 20,543 of record JAKORA010000064.1, read on the forward strand.
AACACACTTTTAAATTATTCCTTCCAGTACAATCCCGTTTACTTAGCGAAAAGAGTTAAAAATGCCCTTTTCCGAATACTGGACAAATTGGTTATTAATTCCACATAAAAAGACAATTTTCCTTCAGCCCCTGATAGAAACCCAGCAAAACCCAAAATATTGGGTAAACGGTGATCACATCCACCAGGAAAAAGCCCCTTACCAAATAAATGACGACCATGACAAAAAAGGTAAACAGTAAAGGATTACGCCGATCGGTATTCATCATTACGGCACCCAGAAACCACAGGTAGAATAGCAGTGCAGGAATGCCCATAGTTACGGCAATTTCCAGAAAAATATTATGGGCCTTGTGCGCCGGCCGGCCTCCCTCCCCATACCGGGCCGCAAATTTTTCCGGAGATACCTGGTAAAAGGTATCAGGCCCGCTTCCCAGCAGGACTGACTGAGGGAGCGCCTTTATCCCCTCCTGCCAGAGCAGCATCCTGGCGCTGCCTCCTTCCGGGTCCCCGGCCATTGTCAGCTCTGCATCTTCTGCAAAAGTTCCCATTTGCTTTAAGAGCCGGAAGTCATTAACAGGCATGAGAGCGGCTGTAACAATCAGTATAACACCTACTAGGAGAAGGATATTTTTCTTAGCAGGATAAAAGAGCAGTATAAGCAAGAAACCCGCCACAGCACCCAGCCAGGCCGACCTGCACAGCGTCGTCAAGAGACAGCCGTAGATCAGAGCAAGAAGCGGCACTGTGCGGCAGCTCGCCTTTTGCATAAAACGCAGCACGGCGAACGGGAAGGCCATGGCCATGTAGGTCCCCAAATCGTTGGAGTTCTGAATTGTGGACGAGCTCGCCCCTTTACTGAGAATAAGGTTTCCTGAAGAGAAGGAAGCCAAAATATCCAGGCCAAGATACTCCAGCAAGCCCAGTATGGCGATAATTGAGGCCGAAAAGAGCCAGATATTGATAAGGCCGTCAATCTTGCCGGGAAAACGTGAAGCAGTGGAATAGGAAAGCAAAAAGAGCACGATAAAGAAAAGATAGGAGAAAAAGCCTGACAGATAACCTGGAGCCCCCAGCCATGCCTCTCGAGGATAAGGGGAGAAAAGCGAAGATAAAAAAGCCCATAAAGTAAACAGGGACAGGGGAATCAAGCACGGATTATAAATAAATAGTCTTTCCTTTACTAGAACCATTAGAGCCAGCAGACTGATGGCCATTAAAGACGACCACCGCGGCAAAATATAAATTGTAAAAATAAGCGGGTACACGGCCAGCAGTACAACCAGAACAGGGAACTGGAAATCCAGCCTCTTTTTCTCCTGCATCGTTTACTCCTTTAAAGTTATTTTTAAAATAAATTGTTATTGTTTAAGTTGATCCCGTGCCATTAATAAATCATCCTAATTTTACCGGGGATGACATTCTCTCAGAAATAATTCAGGGGTGACATAATACAAAAAGAACAACCACGTAAAGTTAACTCTGTCAATAACTTGAGAAAATGTCACCTGAATTGTCCTAAAAAGGCAGTTAATTATCTTGAGAAAATGTCACCTAAATAA
>JAKORA010000065.1 GCA_029778075.1 Bacillota bacterium
GCACCGCTTTGCAGTGGTCCTGGTGCTCATGGCTTACCAGGCAGCCGGCCAGTTCTGACGTTCGGAAGCCTATACCCTGCTGTATCTGCTTCCATGGCAGCCCGCACTCGATCAGGAGAGGGCTGTCGCCGTCCGAAATATAATAGCAGTTTCCGCTGCTGCCGCTCGCCAACACTTTTATATCCATCATTACGCCTCCAACCAGTTATGGCCGGGGCAGTTTTTACACTACCCCGGCTAATGGATCTAAAATCCGGGACCGTCCGCCTTTATTGCCCCCTGCTGTGGCCTTCCGTCCCCTTTGTTTTCTGCCTTGTTGTCGTCTTTTTTCTCCTGCTCCTGCTCTGTCTTAGTTTCTGCAGGATCGCCCGTCGTCCCATCAGGTTCAATGTCTATTGTTTCAGTGTTGGCGTTCTCCTGCACTTCACGCTCTACGTCTCTAACAACCCTGTATTCGTCAGGCGTAATGTCGATAATCTCTTCTTCCGTATGCATTCCCATAGCTAGCTCCGGGGCATAGGCCCGGATAAACCAGGCGGCAGCACGGTACATAAGCATCTGCTGCGGCATGGTTTGCCACTTGCTGCCGTTTTTTTGATACCAGCCCTCCTTCTTGGCCAGGCCAATGGTTACCGTCGAACCGACAAGTTTTTCCTCCGTGGCCTTCTCGATGGCCCAGGCCCGGCAGCCCCAACTGTCTTTACCTTCCTCCCCTACCCATTCATAGCGCAGCGCCGAGAACCGGCCGCTTGTGTTAAACGTGCTGATCAGGAACTGACTGGACCAGCCCGGCTTACCGTGCACAATGTAAAGGTTTTGCATAACCATTAAGGGGTCAGCGCCCATCCTGCTGGCCATGTTAAGCGCAATGACGCAGTTGGGCAGGTTGTTTTGGTATTCCTTCGGTACTAAGCTGGATTTTGCAAGCAGGGCTGCCGCCCGTTGTGCGAGTTCAAAGCTCTGCAGGCTTGAAAAGCCCGGTACTATGTCTGTTACTTGATTTTCGTTTTTTGTTACAATTTCGTTTGATTTATTTGACATTTATATGACCTCCTTTAATTTTTTGTAATAATGAGTTCAATTCTGAGCTTCTTATCCCTCTCGCTGACTATCAGAGATATAATCTGGCAATCCATTTCTGGAAGTCTAACTATTGATTCGCGGTTATCTATCCACACAGGGCATAAAAGCCCGTAATGAGACTGCAATGTACGAATAATGTCTAAGCCTACCTGAACCTTTGCCCCGTTGTTAAGGCTGGAATACGGCACTCCGTTATAAATAGTCTCTGCCGTTTCGGCTAGTGCGCCATTGACCTGAACATCAAACAGCTTGAATCGGGCCATTTTAAATTTGCTGTTGATTTTGTCCTCCAAGAGCTGCACCTTGGAGCGGATGAACTGCTCCGTCAGATATAACTCCTGCTCCAGCCGTTCATACTCAGCCGCAAGCTCCCGTTCCTGAGCCTTGAGTTCCTCGATACGCTTCTGGCCCTGTCCCCTGCGGTCCAGGTTCGCAATCTTGGCCTCCGTTTCCCGGAGCTGCTCTCGAAGTGATTCTATTTCGCCGCGGATGCCGATGATTTCCTGAGTCCTGCCTTCTTTTAGTTCCCGGATGGCCGCTTCGACAGCTTCTTTTTCCTGCAGTTTTTCTTGATAAGCGGGGTCGTTCATATATTCGTTCAGCGACTGGTTTACTTGCTCCAGTTCAGAGGCAGCGGCCTCAACTTCCCGGTTTATGGCGTCCAGGGATTTTTGAGCACCTTCCAGTTTGCTCTGTTTTTCCTGAGTTTCTTTTTCCAGTTCTTCCATCCGCGCTTTGAGTCTCGTGCCTTCGCTGGTGATTTCTTCGAGGCGCTTTGCTTTGCGAAGGTTAAAATCAGCCAGTGCCTTTTCCCTCGCTTCCTGTAGCCTTTCCGCCGGGAGCTTCTGGCCGCATGTGGGGCAAGTGTCGTCCTGTTCATATGCAAACTGTTCCGCATTGCATTCATACCACTGCTGCCTCTTGCCCTCGATGTCATCCTTGAGATCGCTAATAGTCCGGGCATTATACTCGATTATTTTTTCAGCGTTTTCGATGGTCAGGGTTATTTCTGAGCGCTTGCTTTTGGCGTCATACAACCTTTTCTGCGCCTCCTGGATCTTCTTGCCCTGGCCTGCCTGGTAATTATTTTGGATCTTGAACAGTTCCGCCTCTATCTCCCGCAGGCGCTTGGTCTTTTCGGCTACTTCCCCGCCTTCCTCGATGCGGGAGATCTGCTGCTCTTTGCTGCGGATGGCCTCTTTAAGCCCGGCAGCTTCTGTTTCAAGCTGCGGTTTGCTTAGGCCGGCGGTGTCCGGCAGTCCCCGCTCAACCTCGTCAATGCGGACGGGGATTTTCTGAAGCTCTTTGTTGATCTCCGTGCGCCTGGCCTGGACAACTTTCCGGTGGTCGTCCAGGGTGCGGCCGCCGAGGATGCCCGGAAGTTCGGAGAGGTTTTTGTTGCTTTGGATTACTTCTTCGTCGCTCACGTCGCCGCATATCTCCAGCAGGATCTCCCGGCGCTTCTGCCAGTGGAGGTGCTCGTTAAAGTATTTCGGGTTGGTTAATAATTTGAAGGTGTCCTCGTCGATGATGTCAGCGATACGGGCCTCGTATTCCTTTTTCTGCACCGGCACGCCGTCCACGAAGTGGTCCGTAGTGTGGCCGGTGAACTCAGCGGTTGCTGACCCCCGCTTTTTGGTCCACTTTTCGCGGTAGGTTTTTTTGAGGGTTAACTCTTTTCCATTGCTCAACTCCAAAACAGCTTCAACCTCATGATCTAAACCGTGAAGGGGGTTTCCATCAGCATCAAGGGTTTTTATTTCGAAATCCTTACGGTTAAGGCTGTCTTTATCGAAAAGCAGCCAGGTGAATGAGTCAAAAAGGCTGGTTTTCCCAGTAGCATTGTCGCCGTATATGTCCACGTCCTCCCCC
>JAKORA010000066.1 GCA_029778075.1 Bacillota bacterium
AAGGAGCCAGCGGTTCCGGATTTAAAGCTCCCGGTCCGCCCCCGATTACAAAAGGATCCCCCATTTTCCTTTTTTCGCTGCGCAAGGGTATCCCGGCAAGATCGAGCATATTTAAAATTGTAGTATAGCTGAGCTCATACTGCAGGGTAAACCCTAGCAGGTCAAAACTGCCCAGAGGGGTCCGGCTTTCCAGGCTAAAAAGGGGGATCTTCTCTTTTTTCAAGAGCTCCTCCATATCACCGGCAGGAGCAAAAACCCGCTCTGCATAAAACTCCGGTAATTCGTTCACCAGCGCATAAAGTATTTTCAATCCCAGGTGGGACATACCAACCTCATATAAATCGGGAAAGGCCAGAGCCAGATGGACTTTTACATCTCCAATTTTTTTATGAACAGCATTTATTTCCGTGCCCAGATAACCTGCAGGTTTACGCACTTTTTCCAGCAGGCTACCAATATTTATTCCCGCCAACAGGTTCAAACCCTTTCCTGAATACGCAGTAAAACCTTTATTCTTATATTATAGCCTAAAAAGTGCCGGTTTAAAATAATTTATTTTCTTAACAGGTGTTTTAACTGTATATCCATTCCCTCCCGCAGTGCTGCTTCAAGGATCTGGCTTTCTGACAACAGCTCCAGGACGCGGCAGGTCCGGTTGAGGACAACAACCTGGTGGTACCTTGCGGGTCTGAAGCGTTTCAACAGCTCCAGGACCGTCGTATTTTCCAGGGCTACCAGTTGTTCGCCTTTAAGAACCCGCTGTTTTTTTAACATATTCTCCTTACGCAACAGGTATCGCAGAAAGACGTAAACGGCTGTCTGCTGTTCGCGTCCTGCTGCATAGTATAAAAAAATACCCATCAGGGAAAAGGAAAGAAGCATATAGTCATAATAAGAAAGCAGAATGCCCAGTAACGTTAAAAATGCTCCCAGCCATTTACCGCAGGAAGCAGCAATTTCCGTGGCCTTTTGAAAGCCTACCTTTGTACTTAAAGAAGCTCTGAGCAGCCGCCCGCCGTCAAGGGGAAGCCCGGGAAGCAGGTTAAAAAAAAATAAAAAGGTATTGGCTCTGAGTAAAAAAGCTACTAAAGAAGTATCACTCCAAAAAGACGTGCCATAAAGAACGTCGCTATAATTCCACAGCGCAACGAGCACGCTCAAGTTAAAGAGCGGACCTGCACCGGCCACCAGAAACTCTTTTACGGGATTCATCTCCAACGGTTTGGCCAGGTAACCGACACCGCCGAAAGGAAAAAGCTCGATCTTTCTAATTTCTATCCCATATAGTTTGGCGACAAGCATATGGGTCAGCTCATGTCCCAAAACAAGCACAAAAAGAATAACTGTCTGCAGCGGAAACCCCGCTATAATCCAGAGAAAAATAAACAGTAAAAAAAAGGGATGGAGAAGTATTTCCA
>JAKORA010000067.1 GCA_029778075.1 Bacillota bacterium
CATTAGCAAGAACCATCCTTTCCATGAACTGTAATAGCTGTATATTATTTATTATTTCCTGTGTGGCCTGCAGGTATGAGTGAACTACCCCTTCCTCTCGAAAGAGGACTTTCCAACGGGGTTAAATTTATTCAGTGTCTATCAGTCTTGCTATGCGCTATCCTTTAGAACCTTTAACATTACGGTAAGTTCTACGCATTACCGGTTCATGGACGACGGCTTGCTAAAAACAATTTGGCGGCATTTTCCCCCTTAATCATCGCCAGTTCATGGTCAGTGAGGCCGGCCTCCTCCAACTCGCGAAGGTAGCGGCGAGGAGAAAGCAGCGGATAATCCGTGGCAAAAAGAACTTTATGCAGGATGCCTATTTCCCTGGCAACGCGGTAAATGTTCTTATGATATAAAAAAGGGCTGGCTGCTGTATCATAATATACATTTTGCAGTTGTTCTTTAAGCTCCGGCATAAGCTCATAGAACAGCAACCCCCCGCCCCAGTGCGCATAAATAAGGGTCAGCTCCGGGTATTTTGCGGCAAAGTTTGCCGCTTCCTTGATGGAGACGTCCCCTTTTCCCGCGTAATAATGCCCAACAATTTCGTTGATATGCAGCAACAGCGGTAAATTCCTTTGCTGGCAGATAGAGGCGAGTTTTCCGGCTTCGCGCCCTTCAAGATCAAATTTTTGCCCCCAGGGGAAAAGTTCGCCCACACCGACAGCCCCAGCCTCGTGGCACCTCTGGATTTCTTTTTCCATTCCGGGGTCCAGAGGATAAACAACGGCCATAGGCATTAATTTTTGCGGGTTGGCCCTGGCGGCATCCAGGACATAGTCGTTCATTTCCCGGCAGAGTCCCTGATCGGAAGAAGCAAAACCACTAATAACTGCCTTATCTACACCACATTTATCCATCTCCGCCAGCAGATCTTCCGCAGAAGCATATTTTTGTCGCGGGCTGGAGCAGATCTGGGCTAAAAACTCGTCTTTAACAAGGTATTTCTCTATCCTTTCCACAACAGCGGGCGGGAAAAGGTGTACATGAACATCAAGGAGCATTGCATTATCCTCCATTCTTTAAAAATCCTTCATTAACAGGCAGCCGGTCTTCTGAGCCAGATTCTCCAATATTGTGCATTATATTTTAAACACTTTCCGCTCGCTAAATTCGCTTTGCTTGCCCTTATTCCAGTTCTGCACAGGGCGGTAAAACCCGACCACCCTGCTCCAGACCTCCGTTTCTTTACCGCATTGCGGGCATTCATATTGTTCTCCCGGCAGGTAGCCGTGATCCAGGCAA
>JAKORA010000068.1 GCA_029778075.1 Bacillota bacterium
AATGGGAAAGCCATCCTGCTCAAGGGAGTAAACCGGCATGAATTTCATCCACAATATGGACACGCTGTGCCCAAAGAGATCACCGAAGCGGATATACAGTTACTTAAATCCAATAATATCAACGCGGTGCGGACATCCCACTACCCCAACAGCCCCGCCTTTTATGACCTCTGCGACCGTTACGGTATTTACGTCATGGATGAAGCGAACCTGGAAACCCACGGCCTGCGCCACTGCATTCCCGGCAGCAATCCTCGCTGGACTAAGCCCTGCCTGGACCGCGTGGTGCGCATGGTGCAGCGGGATAAGAACCATCCCTGTATTATCATCTGGTCTCTGGGCAATGAAGCAGGTTACGGGGACAATTTTAGGAAAATGAAGCAGGCAATCCTGGAAATAGACCACACCCGCCCAATCCATTATGAGGGTGATCATGTCCTCGATATTTCTGATTTTTTCAGCATGATGTACGCGCCGCCCCAGGTGGTGGAAAAAGTCGGGCGCGGGGAAACAGTTCGCGCCGGGTTCGGAGAAACCAACAATTTTCTCATTGGCAGGAAAGTAACGGCCAAGCAATACGCCGGTAAACCATTTATTCTTTGTGAGTACGCCCACGCCATGGGCAACAGCCTCGGCAACTTCCAGGAGTACATGGATGCATTCGAGAAATATCCCTGCTGCTGCGGTGGCTTTATCTGGGATTTTGCCGACCAGAGCATCCTCAAGCAAACTGAAGCAGGCGAAGATTTTTGGGCGTACGGGGGAGATTTTGGAGACAAGCCCAATGACGGGTTTTTCTGCGGCAACGGAATCGTTGCCGCCGACCGCACCCCCCACCCGGCCCTGTATGAAGTAAAAAAAGTATATCAAGATATTAAAGTTTTCCCTGTTGATTTGGAACGCGGCCTGGTGAAAATTAAAAACAAATACCGCTTTAAAAGCCTCTCCGGATTGCAAATGTGTTGGAAGATAACTGAAAACGGCGCCATTATCCAGGAGGGGCAGATGGATACGCCGGCCATTGCGCCAGGGGAGCAGACGGTTGTAAAAATTCCTTTTAGTATGCCGGAATACAAGGCCGGTTGCGAATATCACCTGCTGCTGGAATTTAGATTGGCGGCGGCCACCCTGTGGGCCCCGCAAGGTCTGGTGATCGCTTGGGAACAATTTACTTTGGCAGGCCACTTTGCGTATAAAGTTGGCAGCAAATCCCCTTCAGCAAAACTTTCCATTGAAGAAAATGATGAGCTCATTAAGATTTCATGCCCCCTTTTCACTGCTGCACTGGAGAAAAAAAAGGGGCGCCTTATATCCATAAAAAGCGGCGGACGCGAAATGCTGGCTGGTCCCTTGAAGCCGAACTTCTGGAGGGTGCCTACATGCAACGATTTGGGTGTCGCCAACTTTGTCCCCCTGTTAAAGCGGGATAGCCCCTGGAGAAAAGTGGAGGCCAACAGAGCCGTTCAAAAAATTACCCTTGAGCAAAGGCACCCCGGAGAGATATCCATACATGTCATTTCAAAAGTTAAGTATGGCCGAACACCTCTCCACATCATTTATTCTTTTTCCGCAAACGGAGCAATTACCGTAACCTGCCAGTTCACTCCGTCCAGGGAGATGGAGCGCTTTGGCATGCAGATGACCGTTCCCGGGCAGTATAATAAACTGAGCTGGTTCGGCAAAGGTCCCCACGAAACCATGCCTGATCGCAACCGCAGCGGCATTGTTGGGATCTATACCATGCCCGTTGAAGAGAGCATCCACAATTACCTTTTCCCCCAGGAAAACGGAAACCGCAGCGAAGTACGCTGGCTCAGCCTGACTGATGAAAGGGGAAGCGGGCTGAAAATAGTAAAAAGCGGAGATAATCTGCTCAACTTTAGTGCCCGGCCCTATACCGACGATGATCTTGACCGGGCCCGGCATATCCACGAGCTTCCCCGGCGCGATACCATTACCTTAAATGTCGACTTAACGCAAAGGGGAGTTGGAGGGGACAAGCCGGGCCTCCTGGCTCTCCATGATCAGTATAAAATGAAAAAAGGGCTCCTCTACCGCTTATGCTTTACTATCATACCCCAGCCAGAAAAAGATGTTCCCATTTGAAAGAAGGATTAACTGATAGTTGAAGGTTATAATAAAAAATAAAAAAAGCGGCTGTCAAAACAGATGACACCCGCTCCTACGGCTGAGGAGACAAAAAATTTATTCACCGTTATCAATATG
>JAKORA010000069.1 GCA_029778075.1 Bacillota bacterium
CTTCTCCGGTATGAGTCCATCCACCTGGTCATCCACACCGACCCCCCGGGAAAATCTTAATTTGGGGCGGTCGGCTATTTCACTGGGCAGCAAATCCCGGAAAGCTTCCCGGAGAATCCACTTTTCCACCGGCATCTCCCCTTGATAAATTTTAAGCTCCATGGGGAGCCTATGGCTCATGGCCACCACGGCCGGGTGCAGGAAGGGCGCATAGTATTCAATGCTGTTGGACATCCACCCCCGGTCAAGCCTGCGGAGAGCCGTATTGTAGGCTATATCCACCAGTTTTCTGGCGATCCTCTCTTTCTCGGCAGGGTCTGCAATATCCTGGAGTTCCCGGAAATACCCGCCAAAAAGCTCATCAGCTCCTTCTCCTACCAGCACGCTGTGCACATGTCTTGAGGCCAGCAGTGAGGTATAATAGTTGGCGATAAACCCGAAAATACAGTCCTCATCAAAGGATTCCAGGTACCACACCGCCTCCGGAATAATTTTGGCGATATCTTCCCGGGTTATTTCGTAAATATGGTGTTCCACACCGAGATCTTCTGCCAGCAACTTTGCATACTGAAGGTCTTCACCGGGATCTCCGGCCACAGTAGCGGTAAAGGCTTTAAGCTTATTATTGTACTGGCAGGCAACAGCCAGTATAATGGAGCTGTCCAGGCCACCGCTTAAAGCGACCCCCTCAATATTGCCGCTGGCAAGCGCCTGCTCTATCGCCTGCACAAGCAACTCCCGCACCGCGCTGACGGCCTCCTCGGGAGTATCCCACTCAGGCAAAGTAACAGAAAAATCCTTAAACGGCCGGCGTCCCTCTTTGGTGGAGTAATAATGCCCCGGAGGCAGCTCCTCTACCTTTTCGGCAAACGGTTTGAGCGCCTTCCCTTCAGAGGCAAACAACAGCTCACCATGCGGTGATTCATGATAAATCATCGGCCGGGCGCCTACATGGTCCCGGGCAATAATACATTCATCTTCCTCGACAATGGCACAGGCAAAACTCCCGCCAATTCTGGAGAAGGCATCTTTGCCGTGCTGCAGGTACTGTTCCCGCAAATAATCGGCATCAGACAACTCATTTCGTTCATCGTTGCGTATCAGCGCCCCGTCAATCAGCACAAAGGGGGTTGCTTTTCCGTTAATACCGTTAGCGTTTCCGACAAATCCCACAGCGCCCGATGAAAAACTTTTAATAATAGGGCTGCTTAACCCTCGATGTTTTATGCCCTGAATCATCTGCTCCACTTTTTCAGGAGTTGCTTCTTTTCCGATATATCCTGCAAGTCCGGACATAGACTTTCTTACCTCCTGTTTTCTTAACTCCTTCCGGCAGAGTCGTTGGACTCCAGCCTGGCGGTGACATCAGATAAATCAAGGGGAGCATCAATTCTCTTTCCCCGATAAAGATATCCTTCCCGGAGGCCTCTCCGTGCCGTTTTCATAAAAACCGTGCTTTCACCGACCCGGTTTACCGCTTTTTTGATAATGGCCAACTGTTCCTCGATATATTTTTCGCTGTAGGGTTCCAGTGGGGTTTCAATATGCCGGATACGGGCAGCCAGCTCCTCTTCTATCTTTGCATCTGCCGGAACGCCGAAAAAGTTTAGCGCCTCGACGGCAGCCTCCACTGCTATCTGTGAGGCTTTCGCCGACTGATGCTCCTTAAATTTTTCCTTCACAATCCCCAGAGCAAGATCATCCATTACATATTGTTCATAAGAAACCGACATGACCTGGTCCAGCATGCCCAGGGCACTGTTGATGTATTGCGCGCCGGAGGCCGCCCCATAGGTCCAGCTGAGCACCTTTTCGCTTATGCCCTGTGCCGATGGCTCCCCTTCATCGGATACCCCTGCTGTTCCACAACAGGGCAGGTTGTAAAAACGGCAGAGCTGCGCCGCAAGGGCAACGCGCCGGATGCTCTCCGGCTGACACCAGCGGGGTGACCCGTCGGTATAGAGATTGGCAGTAATGGGTATGCCCCGGTAGAGCACCCTGGCCCCCGGGCGAATGATACTGGCCAGGACAAAGCCAAAGAGCAGCTCAGCATGGAGCTGCAGAAGCTCTCCCACCTCGGAAAAGGGAGCCGTGCTTCCCCCCTGAGGGCAGCAAGAGATGGCGACAGGAAGATCTTTTTCCACCAGGGCCATAAATTTTTCTCCGGCAGCGCTATCCATAACCAGTGGGCTGGAAACCAGTGAAATGATAAAGGAAACATAAGACGGATTGCCGACAATTTCCAGCACTTCATCCAGGCGCTCCACCTTGACGAGATTGGCAAGGTTCATGGGCTTGGAGCAGTACTCCTTAAATATCCGGGCCTTTTCCACATCCATCCGGTCTTCCGGAACATCGGCTTCTACCGGGCGGGTAATAAAATCGACATTTTCCAGCCGGTTGCACAGAGCCAGGATTTGCTTTAAGTCCTCCCTCCCGGCCGGCCTTCTCTGCCATCCACCGGCAGCAGGCCCTACAATATAGAGCGCCTGCCCGCCGGTACCAAATTTCACCAGGTTCTCAGTTGTCTTGACCGTAAAGGCATAGGCTGGATCCGGCGCCGCAAAGGAAATTGTTTTGGCCGTCTCTGCCAGAGCATACTCTACCATCTCCGGGGGGATAAAAATTCGCCCCCCTGTAAACCGCGCCCCCCGGGAGCTCAGCTTTTCGGCAATACCTTCATGAGCAACTTTAACTCCTACCTGCGCTAAAAGCCTGCAGGCCCCGGCATGAATTAGCTCCATTTCAGCAGGAGAAAGCATCTTTAGCCGCTGCATATCAGAAATGATCATGAGGCATTCCTCATTTTTTCCAGCTTGTTCAAGGCCTCCATGACATCATGGCAGTATTCATCGGCGCCGATTTTCTCGGCAAACTCTTTGGAGGTAGGCGCCCCTCCGATAAATACCTTTATATCTGTAAAACCTTCTTCCCTCATCAGCTTTATCACCTGCTCCATTTCCATCATCGTCGTTGTTAACAGGGCGGAAAGCCCAACAAAGTCCGGTTTAAATTCCTTTATAGCTTTCAGGATATCTTCTGCCGGCACATCTATTCCCAGGTCTTTCACCTGGTATCCTGCCCCCTTGAGCATGGTGGCCACAATGTTTTTGCCGATATCGTGTAAATCCCCCTTTACCGTAGCAATGAGGAACTTTCCTTTATCGGAGATGCTGCCTCTCTGAAGTTTAGGCTCGATGATCGCCATGGCTTCACCGACGCATTCGGCGCTGGCAAGCATGTCGGGGAGGAAATAGTCGCCCGCTTCAAACAGCTCTCCAACACGTTCCATGGACCGCCCAAAGGTTTCCATGATTTCCTGGGGTTCAATGCCCTCGGCCAGGGCTTTCTCGAGTAATTCCAGCGTCCCGGGAGTGCCTTCCATAGTGCCGTCAAAGCCTTCGTCGTCAGCATTAAGATGTCCCGCTACTATGGCGTTTTCCAGTTCTTTCAACAACTCATCTTTACTCATGATAAACCTCCTGTGATGTTAATAATCCGGGGATTTCTTTATAGATCCGCCTGATTGTTTCCGGCGGCAGCATATTGGATTTGTCGGCGAGATAGGCCTCCAGTTTGGCCTGAGCCTGGACAAAAACCTGTTCCTGATGAATTCCGTCAGAGACAAATTCATAGGTGTTGGAAACTACCTTTCTCCGCAGCTGCTTGCGAACTCCACGGGTAAACATGCCAGAGCCCTGCACAGCCTTTATAATTTCCTGTAAAGCTGCATCCAGATGTTCCTGCTCCCAGTCCGGGGAACGGAGCAAATCCTTGGCCAGGGCGATAGAGGCGTTATCCAGGACAGCCTGAAGGGGTGAAAAGATATTGGTGCCGTCAAGCAGGCCAAAGGCGTAGTGGATATAGTGCGCTCCGGCTGAAGCGACCTCCTTATAGGAAAAAAGCTTCTCCATCGTCGCTTGAATACCCGGACGTTTGGCATCACCCACGCCGGCCGAAGAATAGCAGGGTATCCCATAAAACCTTGCCAGTTGAGCGCAGCCGATGGCATAGTGGATAAACTCGGCCGTCCCGTAGCAGTCCTGAAGGGTATCCAGACGTGCCCGCACAGGCACGGAACCATACAAAACAGGTGCTCCCGGACTGGCAAACTGCGCCAAAGCAATACCCGCCAGGATTTCTGCGTTGATCTGTATCAGCATTCCTTCCTCTTGAATGGGAGCAGTTACCCCTCCCTGAGGAGAGGAGGAGATCACCATGGGGATCTTTTCCCGTGCGATGGCGATCACTTTCTCTGAACTGTCGGAGACCATGAAAAGAGGGCTCCTTACCGGACAGACTATAAAGGACAGGGGAAGGTAGGGCTGCTCACCGGCGACTATTTTGGCCAGAGAGAGGACTGCGGGAAGAGCCCCGACGTCAGTCAGCCCCCCCTGTACATGCTTCGCCGTATTGAGTAAAGAAGCAAAGAAAACGTTCACATCCTTGTTGGTGGAGTCTATCCCCTCGTCCTGAATATTTATATTTCGGATAAAAAAATCGGCATGTTCCAGGTGGTCTATGAGGCGGGCCGACTCACATAAAGCAGATATGGAACCCGGCTCTTCTGTGAACACGGGGTACTGCAGCGTATGGCGGGGGTCGGCCTGGCTTGTAAATTGCTCTATTTTTGACCGTAAATAGATGTTGGCCTCCGAGCCCGTCCCAAAATAAACCGCGGGAATATGGGCGTTCAAATACAGCGTGTTCCGGGGATCCCGCGCACCGAGCACAACATCCGAAGGCACGCTGCGGAGGGCCTTTTCCAACACTTTTTCCGGAAACTGTATCTTCCACCGCTTCTGCTTACCGTCTGCAATTTCACTTACCCTGCACCCGGCGCTATGATAAACACCGGCAGCCTGTTCTCCCGCACACTCCATCCCTGTCTCTGCCAGCAACTTTACCGAGGCCTCATGTATGCTCCTGATTTGCGAGAGAGTGAACCGTTCCACAGGCTGTACATACAGGGCTTTTCTATACCGTTTTTTGTGTTCATCGCAAGTCATGCTTATCTCTCCCATTCTTCAAATAACCCTTGCCTTATAGCCCTGGAGAATTTGCGGCAATACTTGTCCTTCCCGGCCAGCAGTTCCCCCATAATGAGAGACTGCCTGATACCTTTTTGGGTAGGGTCGCAAATCACCGAGCTTAAACCAAAGCAGGCAGCCGCGGTTAGAAAGGCTCCGTTTACTAAAAAGCGTTTTTTCAAGCCATGAGAAATATTGGAGAGGCCCAGAGTCGTCCCGGCCGCCGGAAACAGTTCGTTAATCCTCTGGATGGTCCGGAGGGTAACCATGGCTTGCCCGGTATCCGTGGAAATAGGAATTACAAGGGGGTCAAAGAAGAGGAACTCCTCAGGCAACCCTCTTTTTACCGCCTCATTGAGGATCGACTCACAAATAGCCAATCTTTTATCAACCTGCGGAGGTATACCCTCCTTATCCATGGCCAGAGCTATAAGGGGAACCTGGTGTTGAGAAGCCAGATCGATAATCTCCTTGGAGCTGCCGGTGAGCTCCCCGTTAATGGAATTGAGCATCCACGGCCTCCGCCCGGCCAGGTGCCCGGCAGCATGTTGGAGAATTTCAGGGCCTGCCGCATCCAGGACAAGAGCCTTCTCCGTACACTCCAGCGCTACATCGATCAGCCAGCACAGATCCTCTTTCTCCTGCTGAATATCTCCGGAACCCGTTCCGGCATTCAGGTCAATATAATGTGCTCCCGCGGCCTCCTGGCTGACAATCTCATCCCTGATAACAGCGGCATCTTTCTGCTCAATGGCCTCCCTGATCCGCTTTCTTGTCGCATTCACTCGTTCTCCAATAATTATCATCTACCTGCTCCTTTCGAAGCTTTGCTTTCTCTCCCCTTACCTTCTGAAGATTACCTTCTGAGCTGCTCTTCAATGGCAAGGTATCTCTTTGGTTCTTCTTCAAGAATAGCGGTAACAATCTCGTGCGCCCGCCGGTCAACAGTCGGGTGCCCTTCCGCGATCCATGCGGCACGTTGCAGGCGGTCACTGAGCAAGGGCTGATAATGCTCGGAGCGCATAAATTTCCTGGTGCTTCTACTTGTAACAAAATTGCCGCCGGGGCCGGCTTCGCTTATCTCCTCCAGGCAGAGGGTTTCCTCCGACACATTTATTCCCTTAATGGCCTGCTTAACCATGCCGATAATCTCATTGTCAATCACCAGTTTTTCCAGACTTACCGTTAAAGCAAACTCCATAAGGCCTGCAGCATCATGTATAAAGTCAGCCCCTGCCAGAGCCACCAGCAGGTTCGTGATGGCCGATTCATATCCGCACTGGGCATCCAGCGTCTTGGAGTCGCTGATACCCGCTGTGGAATAATAGGGAAGGCCGTAGTACTGGGTCATCTGTGCTACGGCAGCATTGATCAGGCCGCTTTCCACGGGAGCACCCAGGTAACGCATCGTCCTCATTTCCATTGACGAGGCAACACAACCATATATTACCGGCGTGCCCGGATTTACCAGTTGAGTTAACATAACATTGATCAGCGCATCACAGTTTTGGATAACAAGGGTACCGGCCAGGGACATAGGTGCGGTGCCGCCGCATAACGGTTCTGCCGGCACAGCCAGGGGAAGGCCTTCCCTGGCAATTTTAATCAGAAATGTTCCATACTTATTATCAAGCCGGAGGGGGCTGATACCGCAGGTTATAAAGGAGATAAAAGGCCGCTCCCGCAGCGCTTCCGGAGAACCGGCGACCTCTTCCGCCATACGGATAACCTCATCTATTCCCCTGAGAGTATAGACCCCGCCCATAATGTGTTTGCCGGTGTAGGTGAGCCCGGCACGGAAACGGTGCATGTCCACCTCATCCACACTAATATCATTGGGATATGTAGGGAGCAGGCACAGGTCAATATTATCCATCCTGTCGACGATGCGGATTACATTTTCAAGGTCCTGCAAGGTAGCAGGCCTGCTTTCTTTTTGGCCATAATCCAGGATATACAGAGCTGTGCCGCCGGTTCCAAAATATACCTCACCCGAACCAAGCTTGCAGTCATGTTTCTCATCTCTCCCGTAAAGGGTTACTGTTGAAGGCGCTGAAGATATCAGCTCTTTAACAGTTTTTTCCTTTATTTTAATAATCTGCCTCTCTTCGTCGACGAAATCGGCTACCTCTTTGAAGTACTCAAAAGCTTCGGGCTGGTGGACTTCAAACCCGGTTTCTGCCAGCACTGTCATGGTAGCTCGATCAATTTTTTCAATATCGCCCTGCGTAAGCGGCTTATATTGATGTACCCGTTTGTTCACGCTCTAAGCCTCCTATGCTCAGATTTGTGTTTTGCGCCTGTGTTTGGTAGTCAAAACGGTATTCAAAGTTTTACTAACCATCTTGGGAGATACAATTTCACATACAATCACCTCCTCTTGCAATAGACTCTTGCACTAGAGTTCAGCTTCATTACCTCAAAAACGCAAGCGTCAAACTTTCCCCACCTTGTTTGAGCCTCAATATTGTAAGATAATCTTCCCTAGAAAAAATTTTTTGGAGAAGATATTTTCATGACCAAAGCAGAAAAACGACACTAAAAACAAAAGCTTCCCTTTTTCACCGAATAAGCTGCGTGGAAAACAATGCAGCTATCCTTCAGCTGAATTACAGGAAGCTTTCTCCATATTATATGGGATATCTTATTAACCAACAGTTAACAAAACAATTGCCGGGATGGGGGCGGCAGCTATTAGTCGATTTATTAAGGACACAATTGTTGCTTTTCTGAAATATTTACTCGCGAATTATTCAGCAATTTACAGCTAAGCTATAGATATCACTATCGAATATTATTCATTACGATCCTGGAAAATACCTCTGCTTTTCATTTGCCTGATGGTGAAATGGAACTTCATGCGTGTCTAATTATTTATATTCTTGTCTTGTATTCTAATTATTCTTATTCTTATATAATATAGTATACAGTACATGGAAATTATGTCAAGGGAGTATATTTTTCCTTTTTCAAGCGCCGGGCACTGGCTTTCATTTCAGCGGGTGCACTTGCACCCAGGAAAAAGCCCCGGCAGGATTTATACCGCAGAGGAGGCAAGCCTTTTAGCCAGCAGCGTATTCCTCTGCCGGATCTTGCTGTTGGAGACAGCGATACGGACTGCTTTTTTTGTCCCGACCAGTACAAAAGCTTTTTTAGCCCTTGTCAGGCAGGTGTACAAAAGGTTTCGCTGCAGCATTATGTAGTGCTGTATGGTAAAGGGGGCCACGACAATTTTATACTCGCTGCCCTGGCTCTTATGGACCGTGGTGGCGTAAGCCAGGACGACTTCGTCCAGCTCGCTAACATCGTACTGCACCTTGTTTCCGTCAAAGTTGATAATCAGGGTTTTATCCTCCCGGTCAATTTGGACAATAGTCCCGATATCGCCGTTAAACACGTTTTTATCATAATTGTTCCTGATTTGCATGACCTTATCGTGCAGGCGGAATACTGTTCCGCCGTATTTAATGGGGACGTCGCCGGGGTTCAGGCTCTGCTGTAAGAGCAGGTTCAAATTTTGGGCCCCCGTTTCACCGCGCTGCATGGGACAGAGCACCTGGATATCTTGAAGGGGGTTTACCTTGAAGTATCGCGGCAGCCGATGTGTGCAGAGCATCCTGATGGTTTCCGCAACCTTTTGCGGGTCTTCCTCTTCAATAAAGAAAAAGTCGCTGTTCCGTCCCCCCTTGAGGAGAGGCATCTCTCCTTTATTAATGCGGTGAGCATTGGTGATGATCATACTGCCCTGGGCCTGGCGAAAGATTTTTTCCAGCCGGACGACATTGACAGCGCCCGAGTCGATAATATCCTTCAGCACATTGCCGGCGCCGACCGAGGGAAGCTGATCCACATCGCCCACCAGAATAACCACAGCCCGGTCAGGAACCGCCTTTAAAAGATTGTACATCAAGATGACATCTACCATGGATGCTTCGTCGACAATCAATACATCGCATTCCAGGGGGTTCCTGTCATTTTTCTGATACCCTTCGGAGGGCTTGTACTCCAGGAGCCTGTGAATTGTTTTGGCCTCCATGCCGGTAGTCTCCGCCATTCTTTTGGCCGCCCGTCCCGTGGGTGCGGCCAAAAGAACCCTGCGCCCCATCTTCTGGAACACCCGGATAATAGCCAGGGTAGTGGTGGTCTTCCCCGTACCGGGCCCTCCGGTCAGCACCATGAACTTGGAAACAGCAGCGGTCCTGATAGCCGCGAGCTGGGTTTCATCATACTCCAGGCCGTACTCCCGCCGGATACCGGCGATAATGCGCTCAACATCAACCTGAGCCGGAGAGGTTGTCCGCCCGGCAAGAATCTCCTTGATCCTTCTCGCTGTGCCTGCCTCGCTGAAATAGAAAGGCGGCAGGTAAATGACATCCTCGTCCAGAATGACCGAATTTTCATCTATCATCCGGTCGAGGGTGGATTGGATCAGGTCTT
This sequence comes from Bacillota bacterium, assembly GCA_029778075.1. Taxonomy (GTDB): domain Bacteria; phylum Bacillota; class Dethiobacteria; order DTU022; family UBA8154; genus UBA9862. The sequence goes on from JAKORA010000069.1 coordinate 9,468, forward strand.
CCTCCAGCTCCAGCATTTCCATCGTTTCCGCCAGGAGCTGTTCCCTGGTGGCATAACAGTGCCCCTCATTGGCCAGCTCGTTTAAGGTATAGATAATTCCTGAACGGCAACGTTCATAAGAATTTTTATCAAAGCCGAGCTGCCGGGCAATCTTGTCGGCAGTTTTAAAACCGATACCCCAGACATCATCAGCCAGCCTGTAGGGATTGGTTTTGACGACACTGATACTTTCATCGCCGTAGGTCTTGTAAATTTTTACGGCATAAGCGGTGGAAACCCCGCTGCTCTGCAGGAACAGCATGACGTTTTTGATCTCCTTCTGCTCCTGCCAGGCCTTTTTAATTCTCTCCAGCCGCTTCGGCCCGATGCCCTCCACCTTTGTCAGGTAATCAGGCGACTCCTCCAGAACGCGTAGAGTATCTTCCTTGAAATATTTGACGATCCTTCGGGCGTAGACCGGGCCGATGCCCTTAATAAGCCCGCTTCCAAGGTATTTCTCAATGCCGGCGGCAGTAGCGGGCAGGGTCTCCCGGTAGTCTGCGGCACTAAACTGCTTCCCGTATTTACTGTCGTACTTCCATTCGCCTTTCAGGCGCAGGACAGATCCGACATGAACTGCTGCAAGGTTGCCGACAACCGTTACCAGCTCTGAAAAGCCCCGGGACCTTATCTTGATAACAGTGAAACCGTTTTCCTCATTAACATAGGTAATCCGTTCCACGACGCCGGTTAGGTATTCCATCCCTCAAACCGCCATTCTGCCACATTTTCATTTCCCTCGCTGGGGGGAATAAAGATCTATGGATTCTCCGGGAGCAACGATATTAAAATCTTCATCCCATTTGCCCTGGAAGGCTTTATATAAAAGGTGCAAAGAACCCTGGACAACCGTGTGCCGCAGCTCCAGCGCGGCGGCTATTTCTTTGGTATGTTCCAGTATATCTTCCAGCATGTAAGCTCCCGTATCTATAACGCTCAGTTTTTCATAGTTTTTTAGTATAATCCCCATCAGTTTGCGCGCCTTTTCTTCACCATATTTCGAGACACAATACAGATATTCGCTCCAGATGTTGGACTCGCCCTCCAGGTAGCCCCTGGTAAGGTAATAGGCGCTTCCCTTGCTGTCCAGCTCTTTTTTTTGCCTGTTTCCCCCCAGGAACAGCGAAATACAGTCGTCAACCCTGGGAAAAACTATACTGCTCTCCCGGGAAGAAAGCCCCTGAATGGCATTGCCGCAATTACCGAACAGCAAAATGATGTTGTCAACATTGCCGATGAGGTTGATCTGCTGCTGAATACACTCTTTTAGCTGCCTGGGATTATTGTGCTGCATGGATTCAATCCATAAAACCGGATACTGTATCCCCAGGTCGCGTATGACAAACATGATTTCATCCTGCAGAGTTTTGCAGGCAACGGCAATATTTTTCACAACGGCTTTCCACCTTCCAGCAGAGTGGAGCAGGGAATTAGCTCCGTTACTGACATTAAATAAAATCTTCTGCTGCTTGTCAAGAGCCGGGGCCGGCACACATTTGCCTCGAGGAATGATAACTCGGAGCAAGCTGCCCTTAATTAAAAAGCCCTGCCTTTTGACGGTGGCAGGGTTCCAGTATTCCGCAAGTTTTCATGAAGCTTTTTGCATTTGTTTACCGTGCTGCATAAGTCCCTTTACCAGGCAAAATGTACACTTCTCTCCAACAGATTGGCTACAAGGAACTTTACTATTTCCTGAAAAGTTCCCCTTCTTTCGGCGATGATGAGAAGCTCTCTTTGCACTTCTTTTTTAACCAGTTCTTTATCGAGGTCAAGCTCTGTGGTCAAAACCCGCATCAACTCCCCCACCATGGCCATCTTCCAAGACGTAAAGGACGGCCAGTAGGTAAGGGCATAAGCGCAAAAGCTCCCGATATCCTCTTCGATTCTCCCTTCCCGGCACTCTTCCAGATCAATTCCGTAGATCTTCTCCCTGATAATAAAATTCCTCAAATTAACGTCTCCCATGATGATCTGCTTTCCGGCAATTTCCCGCGTTGCCGTGTAAAAATCCTTAAACCAGCGGCACAGGCTGTATATGAGCTGGTAAGCGGGCCCTATCAGGGAACTGTTTTCGGAGCCGCTGACGCTCTCCTGCCAGAAAAAAAAGTCGGCAAACAAAGGTCCCTCCAGGTACTCCAGGAGAATGTAATTTTCACCAGTACCGTATATCTGAGGGACAGGCACCCCTTTTTCCTTTAGCAAACGGAGCATTTTAACCTCCCCGGGCATTCTAGCAGGATAGGAGTATTCTTTCTGTACTAAATATTTACTTTTTTCACCTGGTTTACTGGATTTCAGGAGAAAAACTTTATTCTTTCGGCTTTTAAATTTCTTTTCCACAGAAAAACAGTATAAATCATCGTTACAGATTTGCACGGAGTTCTCCAAGGAGGAACCACTCCTTATGTTATTAATTTAAAGCATACATGTGCTCTAACATTCTAAAGGAAATTTGATCTTTCTACAATCTTTTCTAAACAATCTTATCTAAAACTACTAAAAACCTCCTTATGTTAAAAAGAACGTTTTTGGCGGCGCAGAAAAAATTTCTTTTTCCTCCGCCGCCGAAAACGGTTAGGAGGTTAAGACTGCCAGTTGTTGCCTTTGGTTAAACTGTTAAAACTAACTACAACCTGCTGCGAAAACAAGCAAAGCTTTCTTATCATTATCTTAAGTTTCTAATTATTAAACACCCATGAAGCTTGTGCCTCACCATCAGTTTGTAAGAGCTATTTAAAGGATAATTTTCTAATACTATATTATTCAACACAGGCAAGCTTTATGTATAGTTATTCATATCGAACCAAAAATAATCAACGAAAGTTCGTAATAATGAGCATTAAAACTTGCCAGGAACAATTCGGGATACCTATTTAAACACGTTTAATTTTTTCAAGTGCAATACTTCTAGATGAGTTGTCATTATGTATATAATGACATAACGGTTATAACTTTTACTACCAGTTTTATTATAGCACCTACCAATGAGATCTGTCAATAAAAAAATGGTCAAAATCTAAAATTTTTATGATCTATGTTTATCTTGCGGATAATATAATAGTTAAAACTTGGCATCGAAACGGAATCATATCCTTATGATAGCGTGATAAAAATCTTCGACAAGACGCTCTGTTCCTTTTTTTACTTCATCGCTCATTATTAAGCCCTGCTCCGTACACTTGGGCTGTATTCCTATAAATATTACATTACAGTGTACCTCTGCTTCGAGGTACTTCAGCATTACGGGAAGCGGCAGCATGTGCGTGGAAAAGGAAACGCCGCTGATATCAGCGGCAGGCACCACTTTTGCCTCTCCGGGTAAAAGTCCGATATACGCGGCATCCACGATAAAAAGCGTGTCAGGTGCAAAGCTCTTTATGACTCCGGTAAAATTTTCAGGTGCAGTTGATCCGGCAAGCAAAAGCACATTTTCCTTTTTTACCAAATTACCGAGAAGCTCTATGAAGTACATGCCTGCGGCATCGTCTGACCGAAGTGTCGATCCGATACCCAGCACGGCAATTTTTTGGCCCGGTTGTATAATTGTTTGTAAAAAATCCCGCATTTCCATCAAAGCTGCACCACGAGCTCATCCTTGTTCAGAGTGGAAAGGTCAATGTTTTGGGTAAAGGACAGGCAATTTCTGGGACAAGAATCGACGCACTGGCAGCAGAATATACACTGGGATATGTTCAGGGATGCCTTCATTTTTTTCTCTTCTTTGGTTCCTTCATTTATAACAGTTATTGCCTTGGAAGGACAATAACGCATACACATTCCACAACCGTTGCAATTTGTTGGGTCGTACGTGAGCTTCCCCCGGTATTTACCGGCTATCTGCATCTCACCCTTGGGAAAGGAAATTGTAAAAGGTTTCTTAAAGAAGTGCTTAACCGCCATATTGGTTATTTTGCCAGGTGCGCTTTTAATCATAGTCCTAATCCACCCCTAACTAGAAGATTTATAATTATCTGCAAAATGGCTATGGGTGTCAGATATCTCCAACAAAAGTTTACCATCTGCTCAACTCTGAGCCGGGCCATAACAGAACGCATTAACGCCAGGAAAAGAAGCACAGCCACTGTTTTTACCAGATACAGGATAAAATCCAATACGGCATGGCCCGTCATAAAGGGTAAAAATATTGCTGAAACCAGCGAAGCCACCATAACAAGTTCGCAGTCTATAGCTACTCTGAACAACGCCAGCAGTCTGCCGCTGTATTCAACCAACGGCCCGGCTACAATTTCCGTTTCAGCTTCAGGGGTATCAAAAGGAACCCGCTCCAGTTTTCCCTGGCCAGCGATCAATGCTACGATAAAAGCCGGAATATTTATCAGGATATAAAGGGGATGCTCTGCATAAAAGGCCGTCATTCCTGTAATCGACCATGTTTTTGCTATCAGCGCAGGCGCCAGCAAGGCCATAAACAGCGGCACCTCATAGGCAAACATCTGCGTCAGCGTACGTACTGAACCGAGTGTGGAATATACGCTTCTGGAATACCATCCGGCTAAAAACAAACACATAGTGGGAATTGATAAAAAATACAGCACAACGATAAGATCGCCCTGAAAGGAAGCAATGGAAGCTTTGCCAAAGACCGGCACGTAAACAAAGGCAGCTGCCACTGCAGCAAGAGATACCACCGGCAAAATTTGAAAAATGGTCTTATTGGCGTCGGCAGGAATAATAGTTTCCTTGCCGATCAACTTTAAAAAGTCCGCCAGCGGTTGATACCATGGTGGCCCCATTCTGTTTTGCAGGCGTGCATGCACCTTCCTGTCCAGGTACTCAAAAAGCAGCCCGTATACCGTCAAAAATATGAACCCCGGGAATACTATTATTTTTAACAGTCCTATAATCATTCCCATGCCCCTTTACAATAAATTGTAATAAAATACTTTTAAAAACGCTCTGCTCATCAAGCCTATAATTAATTCAACCAGCAAACACTTTTAAAAGTACATCCTGCGCTCCGGCATTTTAATCGCTGCAACATCAATACCCCTCTTTTTATACCAGTCGATACTGTACTGCCTGAGTTGCGGCCAATCCATGACCTCTGTCTCTCTTCCGGAATTGACGACAATGGCCCGGTCAGTGCATGAAAAACAAGGATCGATGGCGGCAATGGTAATGGGCGCATCAGCAAGATATTGACCCAGCAGCATATGCCTCATGGCGTGCCAGTTGGCTTCGGATGGCGCCCGCACCCGTACCCGGTCCGGCCTTTCAGTTCCGTTTGACCGGATATAATGTGTATCCTCACCCCGGGGCGCTTCCACCCTGCTTATTACCTCACCGGCAGGAATACGCCGCGGAGCTTTAGTAACGATATCCCCGTCAGGCATATTCTTTAGACAAAAGCGTATAATTTCTATACTTTCCAGCATCTCCAGGATGCGCACTACAGTCCGGCCGAAGACATCGGCATGGGTGTCGGTGATAACTTTAAAAGGAATCTCCCCATATGCGGCATAAGGATCCACCGCCCGGATATCAAAGTCGATACCGGCAGCACGTATAACAGGCCCGACTGCGCCGTACTTTAGCGCATCTTCCCCCGAAAGCTTTCCAATTCCTGCCAGCCGGGCAGCCAGCGTTGTTTCGGTCAGAGCCAGTTCCTGGTAATATTTTACCTGATCCGCCAAAGCATCGAGCATTTTTACGATATCTTGCCGGAGGGAGTCATCGATGTCCCTTCGCACACCACCAATAGTGTTAATACCGTAATTCACGCGATTGCCGCCCACCGCGGCCAGTATATCCAAAACCGCTTCACGATCACGCCAGGCATACATGAACATGGTATCAAACCCTATCTCATGGGCAGCAACACCAAGCCAGAGCAGGTGGCTGTGCAGTCGCTCAAGCTCGGCAACAATTACGCGGATGTAGGCTGCCCGCCTGGGAATTTCCACTCCGGCGAGCTCTTCCACCCCCTGGCAAAAAACAGTAGTATGCGAGTGGGAACAGATACCGCATACACGCTCCAGGAGATAAATAATCTGAGTGTAATTCCTGCTCTCGCAGGCCTTTTCTATTCCCCTATGGTTATAGCCTATCCCCAAAACGACATCTACGATTTTTTCACCCTCCAGGGTTACCGTAAAGCAGCCCGGCTCTTTTAATGAAGGGTGTTGAGGGCCAATGGGTATTACTACACGGTTATATTCGCTCATTTCTTTTCGCCCTCCTTTTCCTTGGCATCTACCGGCGGGTTGTAGGTCATTGTCTTTTGATCGAAATATTCCGGATTCCATTCCTTGCGCAAGGGGTAGTTTCCCTCAGGCCATCCATCAGGAAGGGGATAAGAGGGGCCGGGGGGCAAACCTTCGACCTCCGCGCCAAAAAGGCTTACAAGTTCCCGCTCATGAAACTCCAGGGAGGGGTAATCCCCGGAGAGGGAGCTTATTTTTGGATTGGACTTGGGTGCTTTTTCTTTCAGCGCCAAGATAATACCCTCATCATTAGTCAACAGATAAATGAAACCAAGATCTTCACCTTCATCCGTCCCCACAACATGAGTGGCCCGGTAGAATCCCATTTCATCGCGCACATAGGGCAAGACCTGCTCAAATTCCTCCCTGGTGAGAAAGTCGGAAATAATGCGTTTCGATCTTTGGACATGTAATTTATCCTTCAAAATACTGAATTTCTCGGCTAACTTGTGAATGATCGCTTCTTCGGTCTGCATCCTTGCCACCTCCTTTTTGCTGAGCCTCCAAGGCACCCAGAAGCTTGGCAACGGCGCTGATAATCGCTTCCGGGCGGACGGCACAACCCGGAATATAAACATCTACCGGTATAACACTATCTATACCGCCCATGACACAGTAACAACCGTTGAATACCCCGCCTGAGCAGGCGCATGTTCCCGTGGCGATGACAAACTTGGGTTCAGGCATCTGGTCATATATCTGCTTCAGGCGGTCCTTTGTCTGCAGGGTGACTGCACCGGTGCATACGAGTATATCTGCATGGCGTGGAGTGCCCCGCTGGAGAATACCCAGGCGTTCCAGGTCGAATCTGGGGGTCAAGGCATCCACTATTTCTATATCGCAGCCGTTGCAAGAACCCGCATTAAAATGTATAATCCAGGGCGACTTCCGTGTCCCCCAGTCAATTGCTTTTTTTAAAAGGCTCAAAGCATTATCACCTCTTGAATATTATTATCATAGCTTGCTCAGCCATAACTTTACTTTCCACAGGATATCGGCTTGGACCATTATTTCTTAAATATTATTACCATGGCCAGTATTCCGGAGGCGATGTAGACAATGGGCAAAAGCAGCGCTTCATAGGGTGCAGTCGCTATCACGAGAGCCAGAACATGCATGATGGTGAAGAAAAAGGCAAAGGGAAAGAACTGGCTATAATTAGGATTGACATAATGCTGGACGTTACGCTGCCCGCAGGCATAGGCATCCAAACCGCGATCCCTCTGTGCATTTTGGTGGGAATATAGTGAAAACACTTTGGAGCTCGCGAGAAATATCACAACAAATATCAAAAAAACAATTGGAGGCGAATAGATTAAACCAGCCATCTTTTGATACCTCTATCCTTTCAGTTTTCTTAAATTGCGGACATCCATGCTTCCGTAATTATGATAAAGGTTTATAGCTATTCCTACCGCAACCACGGCCACCACAACTTCAATGACAATTACGGTAATGACAAATGTCTGCGCCAAAGCGGCTTTCCCGTTAATAAATCCGGCAAGGATGATAAACATGGTAACAGCTTTCATCGCCACCTCTACACCTATAACTATCTTCAGCAGATGATAGGTGCGTATAAGGCCATAACAACCTGCAATAATCAGCAAAAAACCTACAACGAGCATTGCGGTCTCAACAAAGGCATTCATCTTACTCACGCTCCTTGAACAGGGCTACAACGGTAAGGGCACCGGTGATGATCACCATGGCCTGACCCCATATGTCCGCCTGCCGGTGGGTCCATAAAGTTTCCCGTAAAGTATCTGCGGCCTCCGCTACGGGGGCAACAGCCGGCAACGAAAAAACCGGCGAAGTCACAACTAAAAGCAGCACAACTCCACTGATGATCAGGACTGCAGGCAAAAAAGCCATGCGCTCTTTATCCTCATAAAGCTTGGCCAGATCTTTCTTATCCGTATTAGACAAGCTGATAGCGCTGATAAATATTACCGTAATCAGTCCCGAACAAACGGATATCTCAAACATTGCCGCCCATACAGAGCCAAGTACATACATGATAATGCCCAGCATTGCACTGGCAACCGCCAGGGCAATGGCAGACTTTAACATACTGCGAAGCATAACAGCCAAAACGCCGAAGATAAACATCAACCCAAGGCAAATATATACAACGGCTTCCACAGCCTCGTCCTCCTCTAAAGTATTCCAATTCCTCTAAGATAGAGAAGCGCAAAGGGGAAAAACAATCCCGTGGCAATTGTAACAACGGTGAGCATAATTTGGACAAATTTTATGCTGCCACCTATTTCGGTCAACCCCGCAAATTTACTAAGCAGTTTGCCGAAGAACACCTTCTTTTGCAGCCGCAGAAAATAAGCGGCGGTAAATATGCTGGCAAAAAGCGCGATTGCTGCAAACAACTGCAAACCGCTATTCCACAGTGCCATAATAATCAAAAGCTTGCTCCAGAACCCTGCAAAAGGCGGTATGCCTGCCGTGGACATAAAGGCTGCCAGAGATGAAAAACCTGTTACAGGCATCTTTTTCTCCAGGCCGCCCATCTCATCAATATCATATGTCCCCGTCTGTTCATGCACGGCTGCAGCGTTTGTAAAGAGAGTACTTTTGAAGGTTGCATGGTTGAACACATGTACAATTGCCCCCAGCAGTCCAAGTATACTGTCTGCACTTAATCCCAGTAGGATGTAGCCCATCTGGCTCACACTTGAGTAGGCCACAATGCGTTTGAAATGATTCTGCCGCAAGGCAAACAACGCCCCAATGATAATGGAAATAGTTCCCATTATGGCCAGAGTCATATTAACAGCAGGCAGTTTGCTGAATAAGCCGGTTAAAATGATGAAGCCATAAATACCGGCCACTTTGATGACAATACCGCTTAAAAGCACGGATATAGCCGTATTTGCACTTTGGTGCGCATCCGGCAACCAGCTATGGAACGGTACCGCACCTGTTTTGATGCCAAAGCCGGCTATCATCAGGATCATGGCAGTATATATGAGCATTAATTGAGGGCTGCTTTGACCCTCCAGGAGGTTCATACCCATAACATGCGCATACTGCAGGCTTCCTGTTTGCATAAAGATAAAGGACAGCCCTGTCAAGATCATTATGCTGGCCAGTACGGACATCACAAGATATTTAAAGGCGCCTTCAAGCCCGGTGTCCGATTTGAACATGGCGATTAAAACAAAGCTCGATATGCCCACGATTTCCAGGAAAACATAAAGGGAAAAAAGATCGGTTACCACCACCATGCCATTCATGCCCAGCATCAGCATCATCAGAAGATTGACGTATCCCGCCCTTTTCTTATCTACTGTCCGGTTGGCAACCAAAATGGAGGCAAGCGATACGAGCCCTATGCAAAAAAGTATGACCAACGAAAAGGTGTTTACTGCAAAACGCACGGATCCGGCATTAGTCGTATCACAGAAGAGAGAAAATTCATACTCATGCAAACGATACGCCGAAAGCAGTAAAAAGCCTGCTGCGGATGCTGCAATCTGCGTTACGGCGGCAATACCGGCCAGATATATGCTGAACTTCTCAGCAAGCTGTTTTGGCAAGAGAATATTTATCAGGAGTATGGCAAGGGGTACGACAAAAAATAAAACTGCGCTATATTCTATAACTTGCATTTAATAAAAATCCCTCCTTCCTTTCCCTAAATAATTGCCAGAAAAAGTGCAATAATTCCCGCAACGCCGGTAATGGCCACCGCCAGATAGCGCGACAAACTTCCATCGTTGAAGCGTTGCAGTAAAGTCCCTGCTCCCTTGACAATTCCGACAACGCCATCATCATAAAGCCATGTAATACAACGCTCTATGAAAACACAGAGGGCAGAAAAACCGTTCGCCACATGCATGAGCCAATTATAAGGATCAAACAACTGCTTTTCGGCCCCATTATATATACTTTTCAGCACAGGTGCGTAATGAATATGATCTGCAGCCTCCAGCGCACTGCCTGCTTTTTTACTTCCGTATAGATGATCACAGAGAGACAGAAGCAACACGCCGATGGAAATCAGAACAAGAACTGTGGAGTGGGGCCACCCCGAGTATACTGCCGTATCTCCCAACGCCGGACACAAAATGCCGTCCAGCGGCAATGTGTTGGCCACGCCAAAGAGCACGCACAATACGGCTAAGACACCCATCGGCAAAAACATGCCGGCACTTGATTCCCGGATGTATTTTTTAGCTGATGGGAGTTTAAACTCTCCGCCAAATGCCGCTCTTCCCAGTTTCAGGAATGAAATGGCCGTCATAAAGGCACCCAGCAGAGCACCCAGATAAAAGACGACATTGCTTTCCAGCGCTGCGTCGAAAACGAGCTCTTTGGAGAAGAATCCGTTCAAGGGCGGCACGCCTGAGATTGCCAGTGCGCTTATGACAAAACAGATCGCGGTAACAGGCATCTTTCTGCCAAGCCCGCCGATTTTCCTGAGGTCTGTCGTCCCTGTCTGTATTTCCACACTGCCCGCCGTCATAAAGAGGCAACTTTTATAGATGACGTGGTTAAGCATATGGAAAAGACCGCCAACGATACCTATAGGCAGCGCCGTTCCTATACCCAGCACCATATATCCGACCTGGCTGATGGCATGGTAGGAAAGCAAGCGTTTCATATCCTTCTGTATCAAGGCCATGGCCACGGCAAGGACGATGGTGAGCGTCCCGATGGTCATAACCGCAATGCTCGCGCCGCTTCCCGGCTGGAGATCATAAATATCCATAACAATGCGTGCCGTAAGGTAGATTCCCAGAAATTTTTCAAGGGCTGCAGGGAAGGCCACCATAAAGGGGGTAGGGGCATCATCCGCCGCATTGGGAATCCAGCTGTGGAAAGGCATGCTGCCCGCCTTGCCGACAGCACCCAGCATCATACAGACAAAGCCGGCGGCAGCTATCCCGGACACGGGCAATTTCTGCATCTGGCTGATATAAAGGGTCCCCGCCTGATAGGCAGTAATAATGATACCCAGCATCAGCAAAAGGTCGGCGGTGCCCGATAGCGTCAAGGCTTTAACCGCTGTCTTCGGATTGTGCATGTTATTGATAAGCAGTATCCCAAAGAGGGTGCACAACAGTCCTTCCCAGAAAAACAGCATCACACCCAGATTATCCGACATGAAGGCACCGTTCATCATCGCCAGGCTTATATACATATAGAGCATAAAGGAACCTGCATAATTTTTTTCCTTTAAAAATACGACACTATATAAGATGATAAGCAAAAAGCCGGCGGCGATAAACAGCAAAAACATTGAAGAGAATCCATAAACATTTAACGCAATATCCAATCCACATGATGAGAAGGGAAAAACCAGATAAAAACCTTCCGACCGGTAAAGGCTTACCGCAAACAGAAGATTGACAGCTGCGGATACCAGAGAAAGTATCAGTGTTGGAATATAGTGCTTACCCAGAAACCAAAGAACAACTCCGATGGCCACAGGCAAGGCTATCATGAACCATATAATATTTGCACCACTGCTCAGAAACAGACTGATGGAATTCAGCATATTAGATTAGATCCCCCCCCTTATCAGAGATGCAAATCCCGACGGCACGTTTATAAATATCCCCAGGGCAACCGACAGTACAGCGAGTAGCATAACCGATACCACCATCAGAGGTGCCCCTTCTTTTATCTCGGAGACGGTTTGTCCCAGAAATACTTTGATAAAAAGCCTTGTAAGGTATAAGATGGTCATAACCGCGCCTGCGATAAAAACAGCGCCAAGGGCAATGTTCCCTGCTGAAATAATTCCGTCGATAACAAGGTATTTTGCAAAAAAGCCGCCGAAGGGAGGTATCCCCATTACGGAAAAAGCACAGAATAAGAAGGCCAGCGCGGTAAGAGGCATGCTCTTATACAACCCACCCATTTTGGTTATATCCTTTGTATGCAGATTATGTTCCACAATGCCTGCGCATAGGAACAGGCCGCCCTTTGCCACGCTGTGCATCAAAATATACAGCAATCCTCCCACAACACCAACCTCAGTGCCGCAGGATAATCCCAGAAGTATAAAGGCAAGCTGGCTTATAGTAGAATATGCAATAACCCGCTTGATATCGTTTGCCCGCATGGCCACTCCCGCGCTTATCAGCGCGCTGACAGCAGCAATAACAGGCACTGCAACAGTAAATACCGCATCGATATCTAAGTTTATGACAAATATCCGTGCATACATATAAACACCTATTTTTACCAGCACCGCCGCATGCAGAAGCGATGTGACCGGTGAAGGTGCAACGCCGGCATCCGGCAGCCAGTTGTGCAGAGGGAATGTTGCGGATTTTGAAAGGATTCCGAACAAGATCAGGACAATAATCCAGGAGGGTATATGTGTGCCTTTTATAGCTGCAAGATCAAATGTACCGGTTTCTCCATATATTCCAACAAAGCCAATGAGCATGATAAGCGCACCGGCTACAGTCACGATAAAAGCCTTGTTGGCACGGCGTATGGTTATTTCTTCACGGTAAAAACCGATGAGCCTCCAGCAGCAGATGGCCGATATTTCCCAGAATATATAGATGAAAATAAGGTTTGTAGAAAAGACCAGTCCCATCATGGCACCTATGAAGAGGCAAACCATCATGTAATATTCATTCTGATTATCATATTCCTTTATATATTCGAAGGAGTAAATAACGATAGTGCAGGCCACAAAAGAAGAGGTTAGAGCCATAAATACGGCAAGAGCATCCGCATAAAAGCCAAAGCTTAATCCCAGGGGTAGCTCGTAATGAAGAGAAAGAGGAGAACCGGCAAGAACTTCAGGCAAAGCAAAGGCTGCACATAGAAAAGCGATAGCTGTAAAAGCTAACGCAGACATATTTCTTAGCTTTGTATTAATTGCTCCCAAAACAGGAAGAAGAAAAGCACCACACAACGGAACACAAATACATGTAATTATATTGCTTCCCATTTATTTCCCACCTTAAGAAGTCTGATACGCAAATGATTGTGATCGTTTAACAGGTTCCACCTATTAACGGCAATATGGCAACCGCGAAAAGCATCTTGGAGCATAATTAATTTTGTGTAAATGAGTCTTCCACACTGCGTGGGACGTACTATTTTACCGGGGGAAAACCCCCAAATAAAGAGCCACCTCCTACCTTAACCTGTCACTGAAATAGCCGTCACAGCGATAAGCGATTTTGGTCCTGGCTACTTTCCTGAGTTACCGTTGATACCCTTCAATAGTATTCGTGTATGCTATTTTACATAAATGGTCATCTCCTTTTCATTGGTGGTTTTATCCACTTACACAAAACTATGCTCGTTCTTTTAACCCCATTGCGAGGATTAATATATTAGTAGTACTGTAATATAAAATACATTCTCCGTCAACCGTAATATATTAGTAATAAATCTATCAATCAGGGTATAAGATAATATTTAGCCATTTGCGTTGTGTAAACGAATTTTATTAAATTATGTTTATCGAAAAATAATGATGTAAAATTTCAACATATCCTCGGAAGCAGCTCACCCCGTGGCATCATAATTTTCCTGCGCGTCCCGTACTCTGTCACGGTGTGTACATTACCGCGCCCCTTCCTGACTTCCCCTATTATCGCAGCATTCTTCCCCATATTAACAGAATGCAATGCTTGAAGCACACTTTCTGCGTAACGATCAGTCACCGATAAAAGCACAATACCCTCATTGGCTATATACAGCAGATCCATCCCTAAAAGTTCACACGCCGCGGCTACGTCAGGGCGTACCGGCAATAGCTCATCATATATAACAATATCTGTATCCGGGGTAATCCATTCACAAAGAGTTGCCGCTACTCCGCCCCGCGTCGGATCACGCATTGCATTGATGACACAATCCTTCTGCAACACCTTATCAACCAGCGCTGCCACAGGCGCCACATCGCTTTCTATTGGCGGATTGAAGCCTATGTTTTCACGTGCCGACATAATCGCCATCCCATGGGAGGCCATATATCCGCTTATGATTATTTTGTCTCCCGGAGCGATTTTTTGAGCAAGGGGCTGCCTTCCATTGGAAAATACGCCAATACCCGCCGTGTTTATAAAAATACCGTCGGCTGAGCCCCCTTCAACCACTTTCGTATCTCCGGTCACAATGGACACACCGGCTTCTTTGGCCGTCCTCGCCATGGATTGAACTATGCGCACAAGTGTCTCCATCTCAAATCCCGCTTCGATAATCATACCGACCGAGATATATTTAGGGCATGCACCGCTGACAGCCAGATCGTTGACCGTACCGCTGATGCAAAGCCTCCCTATATCGCCTCCGGGGAAAAACAGCGGTTTTATAACATAGCTGTCGGTGGTCATTGCTATTTTTTCACCCGCACGGCAAATAGCCGAATCGGTAAGGGGCCTCAGCATATCATTGGAATATGCGGGCAAAAAAACCTCCTGCACCAGTTCTCTGTATGCTTCTCCACCCGAGCCATGAGCAAGGGTTATTCTTTTCTGCACCTGTTATTTCTCTCCTCCGTAACGATAATATGCAGCACAGCTGCCTTCGGACGATACCATGCACGCACCCATTGGCCTATCCGGTGTACATCCTCGGCCAAAGTTTACGCAATCGGTCGGTATGCTTTTGCCGCAGAGAATACGGGCGCAGAGGCAACCCTCCGCTTCTCTAATATCATCCAGGTGAAGAACAAATTTATGCGCTGCATCAAATTTCCTGTAGCGTTCTTTTAGGCGAAGCCCGCTTCCCTTAATCTCCCCAAGGCCGCGCCATAACGTATCGCAAGGTTCAAACACTTTATAAAGGAGTGACAAGGCTTCTCTGTTTCCGTACTCTGTAACCGCCCGGGGGTACATATTTACACATTTCCTTTCACCCTTTCGCAGCATGCGGACAATGCATAAAAGTGCGGCCATAATGTCATACGCCTCAAAACCCGCCACAGCCGCAGGCAACATGAGCTCATTCGCAACAAAGGAGAAAGCATCCGCACCGATAATAGAGGCCACATGTCCCGGGCACATCAACGCATCGATGTTGCTTCCGCTTTTCAGAAGCTGCATGATGGCCTGCGGTATGGTTTTATGCGCACATAATACGCTCAGATTTTGTACTCCCCATTCATCGGCAGACTCAATCAGCGCAGCGGTAAGGGGCGCCGTTGTTTCAAACCCTATTCCGAAATATACTACCTGCCTGCCGGGATTATCCTGGGCGATGCGCAAAGCATCCATGGGCGATGTTATAATCCGTATGTCCTTGCCCCTTTCATAGAGGGAATAAAGGCTTGTATCACCGCATGGCACACGCATCATGTCCCCGAAGCAGGTAAATATGACATCATCCTGGTCTGCAATGGAAATCGCTGCGGCAATATCCTTCTGTGGTGTTACGCAGACAGGGCAGCCGGGACCTGATATCAGCCTGATATTGTCAGGCAGGAGTTCCTGTATCCCATATTTGCGTATGTTTGTGGTATGCGTGCCGCATACCTCCATGATGGTGAGCTGCCCCATGCCTTCCGCAAGCTCTGCTATGTTTTTTTTGATCTCTTCAATCTTATATTTCTTATATTTCATTTTTCACCCGTTACCCAGCGTTTCCCCAATTAACTTTTCCAGCTCTTCACCGGCATCCTGATCCAGTATTTGTATTACAAACCCGGCATGCACAAGGGCATAATCGCCCACCTTTGCCGTTTTCATAAGCCTCAGGCTGGCGCGCTTGGAGACGCCGCCGTAATCTATCGCTGCATATCCGTCCTCTATACTGACAATTCTTCCCGGTATGGCGAGGCACATAGTTGTCACCTCCATATACCCCTCTAGCGACAATTAACTGAAGGAATTTCGTTATTTTCACCTTTTCATCAACCATGATGCTGCCGCGGCTTGGCCGTAAGCTATCCCTCCGTCATTCGCGGGTACTTGTTCATTAGCATAAACAGCAAATCCGCTCTTTTGCAACCTGGCAATCCCATGGTGAAGAAGGTATGCATTCTGGAAGACGCCCCCCGACAGCGCAACCTTACTGCTTCCATATTGTTTTTTGGCCAAAACAGCGACATCTACCAGCAACTGCACCACAGCCCGGTGAAACTTGGCGGCTATTCTGCCGCTGCTGCAGCCCTTCCTGATATCACGCACAATATCGCGGATCAGCTGGCGCCAGTCGAAGATCATCATGTTTTCTTCCCATGTAATATCAAAGCCGTAGCTTCCCTCTGCCGAATCATCTATAGCCTGTTCGAGATCAATTGCCGCCTGTCCTTCATATGTTGTATGAGTCCTTATCCCCGCAAGAGCCGCAACAGCGTCGAACAGCCGCCCTGCTCCCGATGTCAGCGGCGAATTGATGCCGCGCTCGCTAGCAAGCAGCAACAGGCTCGCCTTATCGCCATACCTGGCAAAAAAGTCCAGGGCCTCATCTTCCCCGCAAGAAATGCGCATCATCGCCAGCGCCATACGCCACGGTTCGCGGATTGCGGCTTCTCCGCCTAAAAGCGGGGCATATAGCATATGCCCTATCCGTTCAGTTTCAGCGATATCTCCCCAAAGCGCTTCGCCTCCCCACAGGGTACCGTCCTCCCCATACCCTGTGCCGTCAAAGATCAGCCCAATGGCCTTTTCATTAAGATCATGTTCGGCAAGAACAGAGGCAAAATGCGCATGATGATGCTGTATCTCATATATGGGGAGCTTGTTTTTAAAACGCTCGGCATATCTTGTAGAAACATAATCAGGATGCATATCCCGGGCTATAACCTCCGGCTTTGCATCAAAGAGCCGCATATACGACTCTATTTCCCCTTCATAAAATTTTTCAGTGTCGAAGTCATCGAGGTCGCCTATATGCCCGCTTAAGAAGGCATTTTCCCCTTTTGCCAGACAAAAGGTATTTTTTTGCTGCGCGCCCAGCGCCAATATGATCCAACTGTTGCCTTTCAGGTTTACAGGCTCCGGGGCATAACCCCGTGCGCGCCTGATTAGCCGGACTTTGCCTGATACCACCATGCAAACGCTGTCATCCATCCGGCGGAAAATTTTCCTGTTGTGCGTCAACACTGCGTCCGCCATAGCAAAGAGGCAGTTCATGGCTTCATTATCGTCATAAATCATGGGACGGTCAGATATATTGGCGCTGGTCATTACCAATACATCATTGTTTTCCATTATTAGGCAGTGCAGAGGCGTATATGGGAGCATGACCCCCAAGCTGTTGTTAAGAGGTGCGATATCTTCCGCAATCTTGCAACTCTCTTTTTTCCTGAGGAGCACGATGGGCTTTCTTGCACACTTAAGTGTTGCCTCCTCTTCGGCATCTACATAACAAAAACGTTTGACCGTATCAATATCACGCATCATTACGGCAAAGGGCTTGTCATAGCGCACCTTGTTTTTCCTTAACCTGGTGACAGCTCCTTCATTTTGGCCGTCACAGGCAAGATGATACCCTCCCAGCCCTTTAACAGCAATAATCCCGCTTTCCCTGATACATTCATCGAACAGCGCCAAGGGGTCTCCATGCTGCCTTTCGCCCCTTTTGTAAAAGAAAAGCTTGGGCCCGCATACAGGGCAGGCATTGGGCTGGGCATGGAAACGCCTGTCAAAGGGATCCTCAAACTCACGCCGGCAATCAGGGCACTGGATAAACTCGGACATAGTTGTATTTTTACGGTCGTACGGTATATCGCAGATGATGGTAAAGCGCGGCCCGCAATCCGTGCAGTTGGTGAAAGCATAGCGGTAGCGCCTGTTACTTTTGTCCGCAATTTCTGCCGCACAGGCAGCACAGATGCCAATATCCGGCGATATCAAGGTGTTCCTCTCGCCATAACTGCTCGCTATAATAGAAAAATCCCTGTCACCCCGCAGGGGCTGCTTTTCCACATGAATAGTCTTTATCTGCGCCAGCGCCGGCGGATGACACTGCAACTCGTTAATAAACTCGTCACAGGCAGCATCTTCACCTTCTATTTCGGCATATACCCCTTCGGAAGTATTTCGTACATAGCCGCGAAGGGAAAGTGATTTGGCGAGCTTAAACACATAGGGCCGGAAGCCTACTCCCTGCACAACACCTTTTATTTTCAGCGAATAGCGAATCATTTTCTTTGTTTTTCCCTGACCTGCTCCAGTATATATTCAACCAGTTGCTCCGCCTCATACAACCCGTTTTTTAGTGCCGTTTCAAAAACAACCACCTTGGGGTTTATCTCTGCAATATACCTCTTCATCACATTGACATCCACATCAACATAAGGCAGCAAATCTGCTTTTGTGATTACAGCCGTATGCGCATTCAAAAAAGCCGTTGGATATTTTACCGGCTTGTCTTCTCCCTCTGTAACGCTTAAAATTACCATGCGCATATCTTCACCCAGATCGTAGGTTGCCGGGCAAATCAGATTTCCCACATTTTCTATTATTAAAAGGTCCAGCGAATCAAGCTCCAGCTTTTGGAGCTGATTTTCAATCATTTTGGCATCCAGATGGCATCCGCCGTTTGTATTTATTTGCAAGGCTGTAACACCGGTTTTTTCTATGCGCAGCGCATCATTTTGCGTGGCAAGATCGCCTTCTATGACGGCTGTCCGCAGGTGCGCGCCAAGCCTGGGCAAGATGTTCTCCAAAAGAGTCGTCTTGCCTGAACCGGGTGATCCCATCATGTTGATCACATATAAGCCCGATGATTTGAATTTATTTCTGTTCTCCGCTGCTATTTGTTTATTCAAAGCGTTTAAGTCCTGATTTATCTCCAATCTTGTCATCCTTTACTTTCCCTCGCAATCCCATTTTTTTCCTCAACATCTATACTTTCTATATATACCTCTTCTCCACCTACGATCACGAAACTCGTGCTTTTACACGCGGGACAAACAATGGGAAATTCAGCTACCTGATATTCATGGCTACAGGAATCACAACGAGCCACAGCAGGCAAATATTTTATCTCGAGTTCCGCTCCCTTCATGATTCCCTCCTGCGTTAACGCTTCAAAAGCAAAAGAAAGGGCATCCGGCAATATGTTAGCAAACTTTCCTACAGATATGACTACATGTTTTACCTGCGCCACGTTATGACTTACGGCAACCTGCATTACGGTTGCCAGCAAATTTTGCATCAATGCCGTCTCGTGCATATTTGCCTCCTTCAATCCAAAATAGCCAATCAGCGCTATTTCAGTCCATGGCCCAGGTAAACTTGTCCAAAAATTTAACACTTCTTTTATTCATGGTTAAGTGACTTTTCCCTGTATAAAACCTAACAAAATAATTATCAGGTGTCAAGTTTGTAAATCATAGTGTTTATCTTCTGATAATGCCAATCATTTCAATAAAGCTTTAAACAAGTATAAGGATGATAATTCAAACATTTTTAGGACTTCTTGTGCAGGCTTCTTATAATCAAGATTTATAATACGCCTCCGGTGAAGCAAAAAAGGAGATAAAAAAGCAGGAAAAGAAGGGGAACTGTAACAATTGCTATTTTGTCCTTTCTGGACAGGGTCTGGGAATACATGTAGGTCCTTGCAGGATAAAGGCCGAAAGCCCGGCTTTCCATCGAAATGGTCAAAAAATCCACCTTGCTTAAGGCCGAGATCACCAGCGGTACCAACAGATACCTCACCGCTCTTAGCAGCTTCCTTGGAGCAAGCCCCTCCAGCTCAATCCCCTTGGCCATCTGGGCATTCTTTACCTGTTCCAGTTCCAGGTGAAAAACGGGAATAAAGCGCAACGCCGTAATAAGCATGAAGCCAAACCTGTACGGCAGTCCGGCCTGCATTAGAGCATAGGCAAGCCTGTTGGGATCCGTCGTGGCCACAAAAAGATAGCTGGAGCCGATAATATTCACAAAGCGCAGCATCATGCTTAAACCTCCCCAAAGCCCTTTCGACCAAACCTGCAGGCACAATGGCCCCAGATAAAGCTGCTGGAGCAAAATACCTTCTTTTACTGACAAAAGCTGGACCAAAAAAATTAAAAGGCCAAAGAGAAGAATAAAGCGTAGCTTGCGGGAAAAAAAAGCCGGGCCCAGTCCGGCCAGACCGTAAAAAGCCAGTAGCAGGCAGAAAAGGATCGCTCCCCCCGTAAAAGAGGGCACGGCAAAAACAGTGAAGCTAAAGCTAAAAAGCACCACCAGTTTTACCAGGGGATGGATACGGTGCAAAGGAGAGTTGTTTTCAACATAGGTCAGCCCTGGAAAGAACCCTTTTATGACAGATGATGTCCTGTTAGAGACGATATGACGGCAGAAGCCATCAAATTTACCTTCTTTCTCCCGGTGCAGGAAGCTCATACCCGGCAGGCAGATACTCTTCCCTCCCCAGCTGTGCCAGCTTCGCCAGCGCCTCATCCACAGGCGCATCAATGATAAGCTTTCCCTCAGCCAGGAAAAGAATCCTCTGGCAGCAGGAGACAACCACCTCCGGCTCATGGCAGGTCATCAAGGTTATCCCCCCCCGCGCGCGGTGCTCTCTCAAGGCTGCCATCAGCAGGCCAAGCCGGCCGCTGTCCTGACCTACGAGGGGCTCATCCAGGATTAAGACACTGGGAGAATAGGCCAGGACCGAAACCAGGGTTAACCTCTTTTTTTCACCCAGGCTCAGGGTAAAGGGATTTTTCTCTTTATATTGCCGCAGCTCGAACTTTTCCAGTAACCGGTCAACCTTACCTTCAATTTCCCGCGGATCTTCATCGCTCAAAAAATGCGAGGCCAGCGCTGCCTCCCTGAAAACGGTATGCTCAAAGATCTGGTGATTGGGATTTTGAAAGGTAAGACCCATCTCCTGCGCACGGCGTGTAACTTTTTTTCCGGTTATATCTTCGCTATGCAAATAAATTTTCCCTTCACCCGGCTTAAGAAGTCCCAGCAGCGCCAGTAAAAGGGTGGTTTTACCGCTGCCGTTATCCCCCATCACGGCAAGTATCTCTCCCGGGTAGGCAGAAAAACTTACCCCGCTGAGAACTTTCTTTCCTTCGTAACCTGCGCTCAGGTTATTTACGGAGAGGAGAGGTGTCCTTTCTTTCTTCTCCTCCAAGGGGTCCGGGGTTTTGTTTTGCGGCGGCAAAGCTCCCTCCCGGCCATCCTCTCTACCGGCAGCCAATATAGCGGCTGAAACATATTTCTTCTGCGCTTCCCCGGCAGTGCCCTCCCCAACAATTCTGCCGCTGTCCATGAACAGCAGTCGATCTGAAATGGAAGCAAGCCGCTCCAGGCGGTGCTCAATCACAATAATAGAGATTTCCTGCTCCTCCCTCAGCTTTTCCAGGGTTCGGAGCACCTCCATGGTACAAAAAGGATCCAGGTTCGCCGTGGGTTCATCCAGGATGAGAAGGGCAGGGGTCATCGCCAGCACCGAGGCAATAGCCACCCGCTGTTTTTCGCCCCCGGAAAGGGTATGGAGCTTCCTTTCCCTTAAATTCTGAGCTCCCACGGCTTGCAGGGCAAAGCTGACCCGCTCGCGTATTTCCTCCGGAGCTATACGCAGGTTTTCCGGGCCGAAAGCCACCTCATCGTTTACCGTAAGGGTACAAAGCTGGGCTTCCGGATCCTGCTGCACCAGGCCCACAATCCCGGAAAGCCCTCCCGCAGGGTAATCCCTGGTATCCCGGCCCAGTATGCGGACAACCCCTTCCATTTTTCCAGGGTAAGCGTGGGGGATAAAGCCGGCCAAACAGAGGGCCAGGGTGGATTTACCGCAGCCACTGGGGCCTGTTATCGTCAGGAACTGGCCCGGGTCTACCCGCAGGTTGATCCTCTCCAGCGCCGGAGAGGTTGAACCGCTGTATGTAAAAGAAAGATCCTGGATATCAACGACCGGTTCGCTCATAAGAACTCCTCAGTTAATATAATTGTTAAAAATTATTCTACAAGAATCCTGTTTACCATCTTTACCCAGTACCCTCCTTCGTAATTGGCGGCAATCAGGCGTAGCGTATCCTCCTCCCGGATGAGCAGCATCCGGTCGTCATTTAACACTTCCTGCAGTGCAAATTCCACTGTGTAGCCGTCCGTAGCCGCAACGGTAAGCTTTTTAGCCCCCTCCAGGGGAGAAGCCTCCTGTAAAATTACCTTCAAAGGGATACCGGTATACTCCCGCGGGGGAACCCGGGTGTACTCTCCCTTTAGTTCGGCTGTTATTGTTGTCTCATACCGGCCGAAGTCGGAAAGCTGGAAAGAGAGGGGTTTTTCCACCGCCCCCTCCACCCGGCAGCGGGGGCCTACCCAGGGAGGCTCAAAAACAGCGGCAAAGTAGTAAACAGCTCCGATGGCCAGCAGTAGCGTCAGTATAGCTGTTACAGCCAGCCTGAATCGGCTGCGGGCTTTATTCATGACCCCGCCCGTCGTCGCCTCGGTGGCGGTCTCTTCCCCTGAAAGGCCCGAAATTCGAAAAGGCCTGGCCTGCAGCACGATCTCCAGCACACTGTGTCCAAAGCTGCCCGCCAGCAGAACACCGGAAACAAAGGCGATAGCGCTGATAAAGAGAAGGTAGCTGACAGGGGCGCCGGCAAAATAGAGGAGCTGGAAAACAAAAACGTTGGAAGCAGCTGAAACACCTCCGGCCAGCATGTAGCTTCCCAAACTATGACGCCTGCTGACCAGCAGGACAACATCAACCAGCACACCCTGAACCAGGGAAACCAGGATGATGGCCACCCCATGGCTACTGCCGGTGAGCAGTTCGATTACTCCTTTGAGCAGGCCGACGGCGGTAGCGGCGCCTGGCCTGCGGATCAACCCCGCCGCCAGGATGAACCAGAATATATGCAGCCCGGAAACAAACTGCCCGGCACCGAAAGGAACGACAAAAATGCGGTTTAAAAGATTGCCCAGGTAGCCGACATAGGTACTCATCACCCCGCCGATTCCGCTCAAAACGGCAACGATAAGGAGATCCCTATTGCTCAGGTAATATTCTTTACGTTTTTTTAGCTCCTCTTTCACTGTATAACCCCCTATTCACAATTCGCCATAAACCGGACACCGGGATTTATCCACTCCTCGTCAGGACACTGCTCCCGCAAGGGTTCCGGCAAGGGTAAAAGCAGGCGGAACAAGCGCCGGCCGGTGTGCACTGCCGGCGGCTGATGCTCAATCAATGCGGATAATCATTACATTGCGCACCCAGTAAGGCCTGTTTGCCTCACCCGGCTCTCGCTGGCCGACGACCAACTGGAAGGGATTGCCTTTTTCCGGGTTATACTCCCTGCCGTTTTCCTCCCAGGCCAGGATCATCTTGTACTTTGTTTGGGGATTTTGCTCGTCAATATAATCTTCCCGCTTGATATCCTCAAGAGGAAACTCCACCTCATAGCCGTCCTCAGCGATAAAAGTTACCCTGGAGGCATGATCCTGCAAGCTCACTTTTTCATTTAAAAGATGCCATACCCAGACTCCTTTAAAATGAACATATTCCTTCGACCCATATGAGTTAAGGGCGAAATAAGTGGCTTCCACCAGGCCGTCTTCCATGGACTTCAGCTCATCCAGCGTGAAGGAAGCCCTGCTTTGTACGGCGTCCCCCTTAATCACAACTGTGCCCCGGGGAACTTTTTCGGACTGAGCACATCCACACCCTGCGGCGCAGGTGATCAGAAGCAGCAAAAAAGTAATAGTTGCTGCCTTATTTTTATAAACACACTGGCACAACCACTGCATGCAAAGTGCCTCCTAAATTGTCAGACATAATAGAATGAAAGTTTTTTACTTTGTGACGGCCATATTATTTTATAGATTTTACAGCGAAGAATTGGGCAGAAGACTTATCGCGAAAACCTGTCAAAGTTTCCACATCATATTCCAGCTCCGGGGGCGGGTGCTGAAGCCTCGCCCCCGGCCGTTTGCCTCAATTACGTTTCCACCGTACCAACCTAATTATTGAGCTGTGAGAAAGCACCTGTTCTCTCGCAGCACATTATCAAAACATAATCGATATCATTCTCGCTTGGCCAGCACATTCACAATAACCGCAGCGGCTTCAGCTCTGGTAGCTTTACCCTGCGGCCGCAGTGTGTTGTCAGGATATCCGCTAATGACCCCATTTTTCACCGCGGCGGCCACAGCTTCCCTGGCCCAGGCAGAGATACTGCCGCTGTCCAAGAAAGAGAGCTCTTCCGCTACCGGTGTCAATTCGGCGGCCTTCACGACCATTACAGCCAGCTCCTCGCGTGTGATCGCCTCATCCGGTCCAAATGTATCATCGTTATAACCGCTGATGATACCATATGATGCTGCTGTAGAAACAAACCCCTGTGCCCAGTGACCTGAAGTATCTGCAAAGGTTTTGTCACTTTTGGGTGCCAATTGGAAGGCTTTTACAAGAACGGTGGCAAATTCCGCACGGGTGATATTATTGTCCGGTTTGAAGGTGCCGTCCGGATAACCGCTGATAGCCTCGAGTGCGACCAGTTTCCTAATGCTGCTTTCAGCCCAGTGGCCCACAATGTCTTTTAACATTTCTGCATCCGAAACCAGCTCAATACGCACAATCTGCCCAATGGATGTTTGCCCGCTGACAGCCGGCCCGACAAGCCGCAGCGGCCAACTGCTGTCGGACTCCGGTATGGGTGCCCCGTTTAATCTATTGGCGACAATGTAGTTGCTGTTGCGGATAATATCCGCGCTGTCGAGCGTTACCTTATGACCGTCAGCTGCCGTGAGCACCACCTGGTACCCGGCAAGGGCCAGATCATCATTGAAGGCGTTCTCGGAGTGCTGGTCGGCATCATCGACAAATCCGGCGAGGAACCACAGCGGCATCCCTTCCCAGACCCGTCCTTGAGAATCGGTGTAAGTTGCCTTGTGTTCGGCGCCGAACTGACAGGCGAGCGCCTGCTCGAAATAGGTCCTGCTCACATCATACTCCAGGCCGCCAAGAGCCTTTCCGTCTAGCTTCAGTGTCCAATCGCCCTGGGGTATGGAGTATACCCTGATTTCCGTAATCCACTTGGCTGATAAGCCGGCACAGGATGGATACATGACACCGTCCATATAATTATAGTGCCAGTATTTTTCCGGCAGCGTCTCGTGCATATCCCACTGTCCGTAGACGTTGTCACCCCCTGGAGCAAAAAACAGGCGCATACCATCCTGATACTCGGGTACATACTTTCCATCAGCCCACCAGGCCAGGATGGCCTCTCCCTGGCGTGCCAGCACCGAAGGATCGGGATAGATGGAGGAGTAGGGAAGCCTGGTCTCGAAACCGTCTTTGGCCACAAACACTATCTCTGTACCGGCACCCATGTGACCTACAAGCCCGCAAAGATCCCTGACGCGGGTGCCCTTTACGGCATTGGCGATCTTGAAGCCGCCAGGATAGGTCTCGTCAGGATCCCAGAGATCATCGGGTTTCATCGTGAGCCCCTCGAATTTGTATACCGTTGTCCCGTCGCCAATCACCTCGAGTTCACTCTCCATCCAGCGATAATCAACTGTTACCTCCTTAAGGATGGTAGTTCCGTCTTCGGCGTACTTGACGATACGGATTGAGGGTAAGGGCTGAACAGTGCCAAAAGATGCCAGTTCAATTTCCACGATATTACCCACGCTGGTACCACCAAGGGCGCCGTCTTTGGCAACACCGTTTCCGACCAGCCTGAGGGGGGCTGAGTTGCCGGTAAGCGGCGCACCGTTGCATTTATTGGCGACAATGTAATCGTTGCTCCAGGCCACATCAGCGCTGGCGAAATCTTTGGTGTAGCCGTCGCCGGCTTTTACCAGGATGGTGTAACCGGCCGTGGCCTGATTGGCATTAAAGGCGTGGGGTTGCCGGTCATCAACCCAGCCTGCCAGCAGCCAGAGGGGTATACCCGACCAGACGTTGCCGTCTTTATCAGTCCATTCTTTAAGATGGCCTGAATGCGGGCAGGCGAGTGCCTCCTCGAACTCAGCCTGCGAGATGACATCGCTGATCTTGCCGGTAAGTTTAAGATTCCAGCTGCCGGGAGCAGGCTCGGGGGTCTGCAGCTCGGGTATTTCTATCCGTACAATGTTGCCGACAGCAGAGCCTCCAAGGGAACCGCCCTCTTTGGCCACACCGTCGCCGACCAGGCGCAGGGGCCACAATGAACCGGCAAGGGGTTCACCGTTACACTGATTGGCGATAATGTAAGCGTCACTGCGGGCCACCTCCGTGCTCGCAAAGGTCTTGCTATAACCGTCCCCGGCCATCACTTTCACGGTATAACCCGCGGCGGCAACGCTGTCATTAAAGGTCCAGTGGGCGCCTTTCTCGATGTCGTCCACCGCACCGAGAAGCACCCAGAGGGGCACGCCGGACCAGACGTTGCCATCCTTGTCGGTCCATTCCCTGTAGTGGCCTGAACCCGCACAGGCCAGCCCTTCTTCAAACTCCTGCTGGCTGATGGTATCCCCTACATCACCGACCAGCTCCAGGGTCCATCCCTCATCCGGTTCGGGGAGTTTGGAAAGCTCAATGCGCACAATGTTGCCTACCTGCTGCCCGCCAAATACAGCCGGACCTTTGAGATGGAGCGGCCAGCACGGTTTTCCTGCCGGAGTTTGGAGCGGAAGCGGCTCCCCGTTAAGGGTATTGGCTACGATATATCCGTTGTTGCGGGCGATGTCCGCGCTATCCAGAGTTGTCTTCCAGCCGTCACCGGATATCAAATCCACTACGTAATGCTGGGCGGCCAGCTCATCGTTGAAGTTGAAATGGTCAGGACCTTCGTCGGGGTCATCATCAACCATAGCTACCAGCAGCCAAAGCGGCATGCCCCCCCACACATTTCCTTCCTCATCTGTCCAGGAGACGCGGTGGGTAGGACGGCAGGATAGGGCCTCCTCGAAGTAGGCTTTGGTTACGGAAGTATTTTTTGCACCGGAGAGTTGAAGGGTCCAGTCCGTAGGTACAGTTCCTCCCCTTGAGGCGTCCGTAGGGATAGTTCCTCCCGTTGAGATAACAGTTTTTACTGCAGCGGTAGCCGCTGCCTTGACGGCCGTTAAATCTGAGGGGTCATCGATACCGGCGGCGTAGTAAAACTCAACCCTGTCACCGTTAACAAGTTCAATCAAGTTCAGGGCGCCGGCGGGGTTGTTGTAACCGTCTTTATAGACATCATTGACATAAGCGTACCAGTAACCCGGATTTTTGCGTGTATAACTCCCCACGTTGTCGAGGAGAAGAGCGCCTGATGAGGCGTAGTTCTTGTCGGTGACATCATAGGTGAAGCCGCCGGCAACAGCGGCTGCTTGAAGCGCCCCCAGCGGTGTGGTTTCGCTCACAGTGTATTCTACCCCAGAGTTGTAAGCGTTTACGTTAAAAGTTTCGTCAGCTGACAAAGCAACTTCCCCATCGTAAAGAATGTCCATTGTCAATTTCCCGGCCGCCGCGGTACTAACTGGCTGCGGTACGACTGCTGTCAAGACGAGTGCTGCGGCCAGCACCGCTAGCGACATAACCCGTAAAACTTTCTGCCTATACCTTGTCAGTTCAATCATGCTTGTCTACCTCCTAACTGGACGAGCCCGTGTAATAAAAGTTGGATTTTAAAACAACTCCTTTTAAAACATTGCCTTCTAAAACATTGATTACATCAGTGTTTACGTTCGCTTGAAAAAGTGTTACCAAAAGTTCACAAGAGTTAAGAACTAAGGGCTTAATTCCCATCCTTGCTGGTCCGTACTGTCAGTCTATGCTATCTGGTAATGTATTGATTGGTGGAATCAACTTACCAAAAGTGAGCTAAGTTCCGTAAAGCTATATTATCTGGCAATCGTGATCTTTTCAGTCTCGCCTTCGTAGACTACATCCGCGCCTATGGTCTCGCTGACAAAGCGCAAGGGAACGAAGGTGCGGCCGGGTGGAAGCGTCGTTGGGGGACAATCAATAGTCTGCTCCGCTCCATTAACCCGAACAGTGCTGGAACCCAGGGTCAGGATAATCTCTTTCTCCCCGTCGGTAATAGTAACCCGTCCTGTTTCTGGATCCCAACCAACTTGGGCGCCCAGGGCCTCGCTGACAAAACGCACCGGCACCAGCGTGCGGTTGACCTCGGCATTAAGATAAGGCGCCGCATCCAGGGTGTAAGGCGCACCGTTGACGGTGGCTTCCATACTTCCAATGGTGAGCACAATGACTTTTGGCTCTGATTTCTCAGCTTCCGTATCTTTCCCGGGCTCTGCCCCTGTTTCCGGCTCTTCCACAGCGGGAGGTACTGCCGGAGAACCGTCACCGGGCTCCTGGCCCTCAATAAAGTATTCAAAGGTAACAACGTCGCTGTCCAGCTTGCCGGGGCCGATTGTTACCGCTTTAATCGTGGTGTTCTTGGTAAGAGGTCCAATGGGATGATTGATTTGCCCCAAAACATCCGCCCGGGACGACCACCACCTGCTGGCAATCCAGTTGTACATAGGGCTGTTCATGGTCGGGGTGCTGCCGTCGGTGGTGTAATAAATCTTGTCGTCATCCATGTGCAGGTTACTCAACGTTACCATGGTGCCGGCAGGCACCGTGCCGCCCGGCGGGTTGGCTTGCGGGGCGTCCCATTTCTGCGGCTTGTCAGTGAGCACCTCGATCTTGTTCAGGTATTTAACGAACAGGTTTCCCGTCTGCTCGGTTACCGTCCGCTGCCCCAACATCAGCAGCAGGGTATTCAGTTCATTCATATATTCGGGATTATCACTGCCCTCCACGCTGATCAGGCCAATAATCGTCTCCACCGGCACTGCGCCCGAAGGGTCACCTGGGATATGCCCATCACCGTCGCCGCCGCCAACTTTGAAATTAGGAAAACGATAGCGCTTGTCCTGGAACAGCTCCTTCATCGTAAGCGTTACTGTGTAGCCGTCAACTGCCGTAAACTTAAGCATCGTAGCTTCTTCTTCCTTAATTCCAGCTTTAAGGAGCAGATCCCACAATTTAACCCCCTTCCCCACATACCACTTCTTGGTGGGCCAGGTATTAATACAGCTGTATAGATACTGGTGCTGCTCCATTTTCTCCAACTCTTCCCGGGTAAAGGTCACCGGGTTCGCCACCCCTTTTCCCGTGATCTCCAGAGAATGCGAGGTGGCAAGGGCAACCCCGGGAGCCACCAAGTTAAGCGCAACGGCAAGTAGCCATAAAACTATAACAGCCGCCGTCAACCTGCAGAAGTTAAACTTAATTCGGCACCTTTTCAATAGAGGAAACGATAGCCTTCTCCAAGCTCTTTTACCGGTTATCATGAAAAATACCTCCCCTTTTCTAATTTTTGGCATTAACAAAACCACAGTGAATAACGCCAACGGTAAACGGCGCAACCGTCAGCTAAAACTATTCATCGCCAGTATCGGTCAGCATAAAGAGCTGCCCTGTTTCAGGGTCTTTATAGACCGTACCAATCTTTTGGTAAAGTTTACCGCGATCCCTGGTTTCGATCAGATCCTCACGTATCTTTGGAGCTTCTGTCACCTCCCGTCCGCGGCTCACGTTAATACGCTCCCCCACCGGCCCCAGGTCGATATTCCAGTAAACAGCCAGAGCAAGCATTAGCCCGCAGGCAAATACCAGCATGGCATCCACGATATTAACAACCCCCTCCAAGGGGTTTACTTCCTCCGCTGCCCTACGCCTTAAGTATCTCCTGCCTCTCAGCCTCCCGTCCACGGTCAAACACCTCCAGCAGGCTCTCCATCAGCGCTTCCAGAGAGCCCAAATATTCCTCGTACCACCTTTTGCGCAGCCGGGAAATAACAAAAGCGACACCGGCAGCAGCCAGGCCAGCTACCGTGGTATCAAAGGCGATGAGCAGAGAATCAGCCAGCGCCTGCGTATCTCCCTGGCTAAGGGCGATTATCCCCGGTCCGAGTGGGATAAGCGTGCCCATTAAGCCGAACATGGGTGCCAGGCGCGCTACCAGGTCGGTCCTATCGGTTATCCTGGAATAATGCCGTTCCTCGCCGGCAAGCAGGCGGCGCCCCAGCGCCTCCAAGGAAGCGGCAGGCAATTTAGCGTGGCTGATCAGTTCACCCAAAACTGCTTTTTGCCGCCGGAAAAGGCCGCTTTGCTCGACCTCTTCCATAATCTGCGCCGCACTCTTTACTTGGAAGGCATCGATCAGCCCCGGCAGGTCAATTTTTTTTCTGCGCCGTTCTGTGCATACTTCCACCAGCAGGGCACCGAGCTCAAACGCCGCCAGAGCCAGAAGCAGCAGCAGGATAACAATAGTAGGGATTAACAAACCGGAGGAGATACTGTGCAACGTATCTTTTAAGGGTATTAAGATAGATTCAACCACTTTGTTTTATAGCTCCTTTACGTATTCTCTGTATTTTTTCCTTGCACCTGAAAGAATACAAACCAATAAAAAGGCTGCCGTAAAAAGATCCAGATCCTTTTGCTGCTCTGGAAGGGGAAGGGGTATGGTATAATCGAGCGACATCTCGAATACCTGCACTTCGGGAGGGCTGCTTTCCGGCTGGCCTAAGGATTCATCGCCTGTTGTAAAGGCGACTGCCAGCTCCTCTTTCTTTGCCAGGTACTGCCAGTTGTCTTCCGGCAACGGCAGCTTGTCTTCCGCTGTTAAATCGGGATACTCCGGATCTGTTATCTCTTCCTGTTGCAGCTTCTGGGCGGGATTCTCCGGCTCTTTAGCGGCGGTTGACACGAGAATCTCTACATCCTCTTCGGCAAGGTGCCGGTCATCAACTTCCGGCAACATCACAGGAGGTTCCTCAGGCCTCTCTTCCTCCGGAAGATTATTCTCTTCTACTGCTGCCATACCCGGCTCCTCTGACTCCCCGTCGGGGCCGTTAATTACACAGGTGGCCGTATAGCTGCCGTCTACCGTTTCAACGGTGATCACGGCTGTGCCGGGGCCGACAACCGTCACCAGCCCCCTGGTATCCACCGTGGCCACGCTGGTATCGCTGGAACGCCAGATGACATCCTTGTTTGTAGCATTAAAGGGCTCTACAGTTGCCTGCAACTGGAATGTGTGCCCAACCGGGAGGTCAAGTGCGGTTTGATCGAGAAATACACCGCTAGGCGGCCCGCCGGGGATCTTTGTCGGATCATCCGCTTCAGGATCAATGTAGAATGTGTAGGTGGCCACCTCGCTGTCCTCCTTGCCCGGACCGATCGTTTTCATCTTGAGGACGACCACATCCCGGCCTTCTACATTGTTACTAATCATCTCTTTTACAATCTCAATGGGGATGTTAATACTGTCCACATCGCCTCTTTGCTCCCACCAGCGCCTGGCGCTCCAGTTAAACATCGGACTGTTCAAAGTCGGCTCGCTGCCGTCCGTGGTATAATAAATTTTGTCGGCGTCAGTATTCTTATTTTCCAGTTTAAGCTGGGTCCCCGGGGGCAGCGCCGTCCCATCGGGGATATTCACTTTCGGGGCATCCCATTTTTCCAGGGGTGTGGTCAGCACCTCGATTTTCTTAATATATTTAACAAATAAAAGCCACGTTTGCTCGGTTACAGCTCGCTGCCCCAGCACCAGCATCGGGGCATTTCTATCGTCCATTTCTTCGGGGTCCTCGCTATCCTCAGCAGCTACCAGGGAGATAATCGGCTCAACTTCCATCGCCCCCTCCGATGAACCGGGGATACTCCCATCAGTGGGATGATTCTCCTTTAAACCGGGAAAATAGTAACGTTTGTCCACCAACAACTCCTTAACAGTCAGAGTCATCTCGTAGTCATCGGCCGCGATGAATTTAATAAGCGTGGCCTCCTTCTCCTTGAACCCTGCCAGGGAGAGAAGGTCGCTTAGTTTTACTCCCCTGGCTATGTACCACCTCTTGGTTGGCCAGGTGTTGATCGTGCTGTAGACGTGCTCGTACTGCTCCATTGCCTCAAGCTCGGCCTGGGTAAGCTCCAGCGGGGTCGTCACCCCTTCCCCGAAAATCTCCAGTGCCACCTTTTCGGCAAAGGCAGGTGCCGGTGCTATTAGATTGGGCATAAAGGCAAACAGTAACAAAGTGATGACAGCCATCAAGCCTTTGCCAAACCAAATTCCTGACCGGGGTTTAAAATATCGTATAATTACCGCTCCTCCTCTCAAAAAAGTAATATGCATGCTCATGCATATTTTGGTCAAAATTTTTCTATTATGTAGTAAATTCTTACACTACACTATTTTATTCCTTGATAAACACAATTTATCTTCACTATGCACATATATTCATAATAGGAGCAAAGTCTTCCTTAAAATCTATTATATAACAACTACAACTACATTTAAAGATGTAAATAAAGAGTAACAACGCCCCTCCTTTTGAAACTATACATTATTACAATTATACGCTTTTCCGATACCTTTTCTGCATAAAATTCTTGTATAATTCCTCTTATAATTAAACTTCATGGTGGCAAGGAACTGCTGCCATGAAGTTTGCCTTTTCAATTTGCCGTTTTGTTTGTTCAGGTTGTGTGAGCTCCTGTTAGATCTCTACCAGTGCGTTTAACGCATTGTTTAAGCGAGCTGCCGCCTGGTCCACTTCCTCCTGGCCGGCATTCTCGTTCTGGAAGACCCGTTCGGCCACCAGCAGCATGTTCGAAACCTGTCTCCAGGAACGGGATGTATAAGCCGCCGGGTTCAGGGAACGGGCTTCGTTGATGGCCGCCTCCAGGGCTGTTTTATCCGCTTTTTCTACCAGCTGCGCCATGGCGGCTTCAAGCCGGGCCAAAGCCTGGTCTATGGCAGCCTGAGTGACATGCTCCAGAGCGCAGATGGCCTGGGCGATCCTTAAGGCGTTCTGGAGTGACTGCCAGTTGGAAGGTGTGTAGCCCCCCTGCTCCAGGGACAGAGCTTCGTCGATGGCCTCCCGCAACTCTTCTTTGCCATATTCTACCGCCGGTTTGACGGTAACTTCAACGCTGGCGGAAAAGCCGCCGTCAGCAGAGATGGCCGTAATAATCGCCTTACCTTCCGCTACTGCGGTCACCAACCCGGTTGCGCTGACTGTGGCAATCGTCTCATCGCTGCTCTCCCAGGTCACAGCTTTGTTTGTAGCGTCTACAGGCTGCACTTCTGCGGTAAATTGAAAGGTTTTCCCCACCTCCAGCACCTGATCACCTTCAGGGATGATGATGCCGGCAACAGGAATGTTTTTTACAAGCGTATAGCTGTCAATCACATTTCCAGCGGCATCCCTTGCAATCATGGTCAGTGTATCCCCTTCGATCTCGATCACCTGATAGTTGCTGACCCAGGCCACCTGCTCGGCGATATAATCATAATCTGGCCCGGGACCGTAATATTTCGTGCCCGCATTGCCCATAACATAGACGATTCCCTCGCCGTCCGGCTGGATTTCGCCGCTACGCAGCGGCTTGGTCCGCATGTAGACATGCTGGTGCCCGACAAAGACCATATCAACGCCGCCCTGTTCGAAAAGAGGCACCCAGTGTTCCTGCAGAACATCGGCGCGCCAGTCATGGACCACCGGATAGGGCGGATGGTGGAAGACAAGAAATTTCCAGCGCTGCGCGCTGCCTGTAAGGTCATTCAGCAACCAGCCGGCGATCTTTTCATAATCACCGATGCCGGGGACGCCCATGTAGTTGCTGTTCAGCACGGTAATATGGCAATTCCCGTAATCAAAAGAATAGATGGTTTCTTCATATTCCTGCGGTCCGTTCCGGGGCAGGGCAAAGGAGTTTATAAACAGCTCCGTATAGTCATGGTTGCCCACGGCCGGCATTAGCGAGAGGTCCTTAAAAACCGGCCAGGCGGCGGCGAAAAACTCCTGCCATTCCGTTATGCTGCTGCCCTTGTCGACCAAATCCCCGCCGAGCAAGGCAAATTTCAGGCCGGGGTTATCGGCTGCAACCTGCTCCAGCATCTCTCCCCAGATTTCATGCCCATTCTGGACATCACCCATGTAAAGGAAGGAAAAGCAACTGTCCGCGGTAGCGGTGGTAAAGGTGGCGGGTTCGCTCCAGGCACCTTCCCGGCCAACGCGGTAAACGTATTCCGTCCCCGGAGTCAAGCCCTGAAGGGTTGCCTCGAAGTGATAATGCCCGTCATAGAGGTCACTTCTTTCCCCGGTGACTTCCCAGGCCCCTTCAAAACTGCCGTTAAACTCAGACGCGGGCATGTACTGGATACTGTCCTGCGTGATATCGGTCCCTGTTCGCCAGGAAATGGTCTGGGTGGTCAGGGGATCCTCCGTCCAGGAGAGGATAATATGATCTGGTAGGCCGGGATTTGGACCGCCGTTGCCCTGCGCCGCCAGAACCGCAGTTGCCAGCGGCGAGAAGGCAAAGAGGAAGACCAAGATCAGAAGGCAGGCGAGATTCTTGCCAATTTTGAACTTATTGACAGATTTGATACCTTGCACCCCTCTTTTACTCCCTCCTTTCAGTTAAAGTCGTGCAACATTGTAAAACGAGCCGCTCTACTTAAAGATCCTGGCTCTCCTCTTTGACAATGGAGGGTGCGCAGGTTTCGCCGTATACCGGGGCGGCCAAGGCTGCCGCCCCGGTGTTGCGGCTCCTCTTTTCCTTGTTACAGGACTAATGCGGGAAATAGAAGTATTTGCTTTTAAAGCATTCCCCTTCAGATTTATGCCTAAGACTCAGTTCCCCAGACCGCTTCAGGCGCACCATTGGAAGCCTGGACCGCTTCCACTACGCCGGAGAGCTCGTACTCCGCTTTCATATACTCGTTCCCGGTCAGCTCGCCATCCAGCGTGACGGTCATGGAAAGGGTCACAAAGTCGCCGGCCTCCAGGGGATCACCCACGTAATACAGGTAATCGCCGTCAACTTGCCAGTCGTCAGGATCATAGGAACCCGATGCTTGTGGGGTTAAGCCGAAAGTGATGTTCTGGTATATGTCATCTTCGGATTCGAAAGCGTCGAAGTAGGCAACGGGATCAGCTATTACGTTACCTTCGCTATCAAAAAAGGTCCACGTCCCACCCATGTTGACTCTTAAGACAATGGCCTTGGTACCAATATTGTAGATGTCCCATTCCACCACATTGGTGTCCCCGGGTTCCAGTTCATGTTGTCCGGGCCTTCTAAAAGATAGCTTCCCACGTCAATCTCTACTTTGCCGGCTTTGAAGACAATGGGGTCCGTTTCTTTTTCCGCTGTGAACCAGGCCATGGTCCCTCCGCCGATCAGAATCCCCACTAAAAGCAGCGTCAGCATGGTTACAACTAATTTTGCTCTCATTTTTCCTTACCTCCGGTTTGTTTTTTTGACAAACCGGCAGCCAGGCTGCCTCTTTTTGAGGAGGCCCTTGGCTTTGCGTCCCTGCCTCGCGACAGGTTTGCCTTTATCAATTTGCCGTTTGATGGTTTAAGTTAATGATTAAATAAAGCTCTTTTTAGTTTTTAGACCTCTACCAGTGCGTTCAAAGCATCGTTTAAACGGGCTGCCGCCTGATCCACTTCCTCCTGGCTGGCATTTGCATCCTGGTAGACCCGCTCGGCCACCAGCAGCATGTTCGAAACCTGTCTCCAGGAGCGGGAGGTATAATCCGCCGGGTTCAGGGAACGGGCTTCGTTGATGGCCGCCTCCAGGGCTGTCTTGTCGGCTTTTTCTACCAGCTGCGCCATGGCGGCTTCAAGCCGGGCCAAAGCCTGGTCTATGGCAGCCTGAGTGGCATGCTCC
>JAKORA010000070.1 GCA_029778075.1 Bacillota bacterium
GATTCATTAATGAAAGGAAGGAAGCATTACATGGACAATTCTCAACGTTCATTCACGCAACACGGAGATAAAAAAACCAGAATTCTGGAGGCGGCAAGGTACATATTCGCAGAAAATGGTTACGAAAAAACTACCATGTTACAAATCGCTAAAGCTGCTGATGTAGCTACGGGAACAATATATGAATATTTTGAGAATAAGGAAGTCCTCTTTTTCTCTATCGCTGCTGAAAGGTACGAGGTTTTTGACAAAGAACTCAAGATACACTTATCCGGCATAAAATCTGCTTTTGATAGAATAAGAAAGTACATCTGGTTCTATCTTTATTTCTTTCAAAAAGATCCCGTATACTCAGAACTCTGGCTCCTGAATATCAGAGTAAACAAAAGACTTAATGATACTATTTCTTATCCGTGGATCCGCCAATCCGGCGAAGAAATTATGGCCATGTTAAAAGCGGGACAGGCCGAAGGCATAATCCGGAAAGATGTAGATTTATACGTAGTAAGGCATATGATTATCGGCTCTTTAGAACATTTGGTAACACACTGGCTTCTTAAGGGAAAAGTATATGATATGCTGCCTTTCAGTGAAAAAATCTCGGATCTCGTTATTGAGGCTATTAGAATGAAAC
This sequence comes from Bacillota bacterium, assembly GCA_029778075.1. Lineage (GTDB taxonomy): Bacteria > Bacillota > Dethiobacteria > DTU022 > UBA8154 > UBA9862. The sequence goes on from JAKORA010000070.1 coordinate 635, forward strand.
CTGCTCCTGGGACGACATTACAGCCATAAATTGTTTTAAACTAAGTACGAGAAAACACAGTGGAACAACTTTTTCCACTGTGTTTTCTATTAAGAAAAACTCTCCGGCAAGTAATTAAAGTTTTCTGGATCACTTTAATTCCTGCAGGCATTCTTCCAGAGCTTTGATAAAACGCCGGTTCTCCTCCTCTTTAGCGATGGAGACCCTGATAAATTGGGGGTAACCGAAAATATCACCGGTACGGACAATAACCCCTTTATGTAAAAGTTTCTGGAATAATTCCCTGGAATCCACCCCTACCTCAACAAAAATAAAATTAGCCTCTGTAGGCAGGTAAAAAAGACCCATCCGAGTAAATTCGCCCGCCAGATATTCCTTGCCGGCTGAATTGACCCTGAGAACAGCTTCCAGATGTTTTTTATCATTCAGCGCCGCCCTGGCAGCAACCTGTGCTACAGAATTTACATTAAAAGGCTCGCGCACCGTATTAATGTCCCTGATCACCTGTTCATCCGCCAGACCGTATCCCACCCTAAGGCCGGCCAGGCCATAAATCTTGGAAAAAGTGCGCAGGATGATGACATTAAAACCCCGTTTTAAAAATTCCAGGCTGTGTGGATACGAAGGGTCCCCCACGTACTCGTTATATGCTTCATCGAGGACAACGAGTATGTTCGAAGGCAGTTCCGCCAAAAAATCCTCCAATTCCTTATGCGTGACGATTGTTCCTGTGGGGTTGTTGGGATTACAGACATAAATAATCTTGGTTTTTTCTGTAACGGCAGCAGCCATGGCCTTTAGATCGTGCCGGAAGTCTTTACAGGGCACATATACCGGCACGGCATCCATAAGTCGTGCTGAAAAGTCGTACTCCGAAAAAGACGGCTGGGCCATGATAATTTCGTCACCGGGGTTCAAATAAGCCGCTCCCAACAGCGTTATGAGCTCATCGGCCCCATTGCCGACAACTATATTCTGCTCATGCAAATTATAACGCTCGGCCAGAGCCCTTTTAAGGTAATAACAGTTTCCATCGGGGTAAAAATTGATCTTGTGTAAATATTCTTTTACAGCCTCTAGAGCAAGCGGTGATGGCCCCAGGGGATTCTCGTTGGAAGCCATCTTAATCACATCCGATAAACCGAGCTCCCTTTCTACCTCCTCAATAGGCTTGCCGGGAACATAAGGGGTAATCTGCTCCAGGCATGGTCGTTTGGCAGTCTTGCTCATAGATCCACTTCCTTCAAAATATGATTGGCAAAAATTTTGAAGCTCTCTTAATCTAAACGATCAGTGATAAAGTCAGTTTTATTTTTCTGGATTTCTTTTCCTGCAGCCAAAATAAGGAGCTCTCTTGCCATTCTAAAGGTTGTTCTACAACTTATCCTTAAATTCCTTCTATTGTAAATCTTTTTATGCGCGGGACAGATAATATGCAGCCATAAGAAGCCCCGCTATGGTCTTCCCATCTTCAATTTCTCCTGCAGAAGCCCGCCTTAAAGCCTCTTGAAAAGGTAGAGCTTCGACTTCTAAAAATTCACCCTCATCGTGCGTTTCAGCCTTCTTCTCAACCAGTCCCCGGGCAAGGAACAGGTAAAGGGTTTCATTGGAAAAACCCGGAGAAGAGTAAAAAGATGACAGCCGCTTCAGTTCCAGCGGCTGGAAACCTATCTCTTCAGCAAGTTCACGCCTTGCGCAATCCTCGGGATCTTCACCGGGTTCCAGCCTGCCCGCAGGAATCTCCAGCAGGACTTTTTCCACCGGCTTACGAAACTGCTTTACAAAATAGACTTTATCATCCTCCACGGGAACTATTGCTACCGCTCCTCCATGCTCAACTATCTCACGGTAGCTCTCTTTCCCGTTTGGCAACTGTACAGTATCCAGACGGACTTTGATAATTTTACCTTCATAAATGCTCCTGGTGTTGATCGTTTTTTCATAAAAAACGCTCATCTATGTGCCTCCTTGTACCGCTTAAAAAATCCTGGCAAAAAGGTTATTCTACTCTGCTTGCCCGTGGCGGTTAATACCATGCCAGCGGTGGAACAGACTATGTTCGAGTCCAAACTGGTCCAGTATTTTCCCTACAGTTTGATCAATTATATCTTCGATAGTCTTGGGATGGTGATAAAATGCCGGCATCGGCGGCAATATTACACCTCCCATTTTTGCCACCCTGGCCATCAACCGCAGGTGTCCCGAGTGCAGCGGGGTCTCGCGTACCACCAGGACCAATTTCCTTCTCTCCTTTAAAGTAACATCCGCCGCCCTGATCAACAGGTTCTCGTTATAGGAATGGGCGATGGCCGACAGACTTTTGATGGAGCAGGGCGCAATAATCATACCGTTTGTTCTAAAAGAGCCGCTGGCAATA
>JAKORA010000071.1 GCA_029778075.1 Bacillota bacterium
CAACTGATTTCCCTGTTTAACAGGGAGGATGATGAGCTCATTGCCTTCGGTTCCTATGCCATAAGCGTTTTTATGATTTTCCTGCCCATAGTCGGCTTCCAGATAAGCGCCTCCGGTTACTTCCAGGCGGTTGGGAAGCCAAAGCAGGCCATGTTTTTAAGTTTGTCCCGGCAGGTGCTTATTTTAATTCCGGCACTTTTAATACTGCCCAGGTTTTTTCATTTAAAAGGGGTTTTAATGGCCGGGCCCCTTGCCGATTTAATTTCCTCGATCATAACAGGCATATGGCTGTTTATGGAGTTGAATTATTTAAATCAAAAAAGCAGAAATGTTTGTGCCTTAAGTGAAAGCTGAGAAGAATTTATGTTATAATAAATTCTATAAGTCAAAGTCGGGGGTGATTGTCTTGAAAGACTGTATTTTTTGCAAAATAGCCGGAGGTGAAATACCGGCGGAGGTTGTCTATGAAGACGAGCAGGTCGTAGCCTTTAACGATCTTAACCCGGTTGCACCCGTTCATATTCTTTTGATACCCAGGTTGCATATCCCCAGTTTTGATGACATTAAGCCGGAGCATAAGGAACTCATGGGGCACCTGGCCTGGGTGGCCGGAGAGCTGGCCCGGCAAAAAAACATTAATGAGGGCGGCTACCGCCTGATTATGAATTGCGGCCGGGATGGAGGGCAGGAGATCTTTCACCTGCACTTCCACCTTCTTGGCGGGAAACCTTTAGGCTCCAGCCTGCTCGGCCGCGAATGATAAGGCGCTCTTGCAACGAGGGGACAGGCTACGGCAGATTTTTTGTTTATTCTGGCAGATAATCTTGCAGGCATACAGGCGTGTGCTTAAGGTAATGCCACTGCTACATCTTTGATTAAACCAGATTTTTGAGCATTCGTTGACAGCTAACCGGTCAAAAGGTATAATAAGTTGAAAAGTTTTGTGCAGGGCCTTTTTCTTTTTAAGGCTTGGGTTGAGGGGAGGGAAACATGTGTCGGAAGTTAAAGTTGGCAAAAACGAAAGCCTGGACAGCGCCCTGAGACGTTTTAAAAAGCAGTGCGCAAGGACAGGTATACTTTCGGAACTCCGCAAAAGAGAGCATTATGAGAAACCAAGCGTGCGTCGTAAAAAGAAAGCCGAAGCAGCACGCAAAAAACAGAGGAGGTACTACAATTAGCGCTGGGAGGCGTTTCCATGGAGCTTTTAGAAAAATTGCTGGAAGACCAGAAACTTGCTATGAAAGCCCGGGAAAAGCTTCGCCTCAATGTGATTCGCGGTTTGCGAAGCGAGATTAAAAATGCCGAGATTGCCAGGAAACAGCCTTTAACTGAGGAAGAAGCGCTGTCCGTTCTTCAAAGAGAGCTGAAAAAGAGAAAAGAGGCACTTGCCGATTATGAAAGGTCCGGCAGGTCGTCACTTTTACAGGAGCTAAAAGAAGAAATGGAGATTATCTCTGCGTATCTTCCCCCTCAACTCTCTGAAGAGGAAATCAAAGAAATGGCACAGAAAGCTATAGCCGGGCTGGGAGCTACGTCTAAAAAAGAAATGGGCAAGGTAATGGGTGTTTTGATGCCCCAGGTAAAGGGCAAAGCCGATGGGGCAATTGTGAGAAAAATTGTCGAGGATTTACTGAAGTAAAACTTGGCTCTGCCAAGTTTTACTGTTAGAATGGGGGAGAAACCGGTTGCTAAGGAAGGTTTGCTGCTTATTTCTTGTCTTGTTATCCGGCTTAGTATTTTTCTCTACCGCAATGGCCGCTCCGTTAAAAGTTTTTGTTATCCCCCTTCGGGGAGAAATAGAGCCGGGGTGGCTTATCTTCCTGGAGCGTGCCCTGGAGGAGGCTGCCGCTGAGGGTGCCGCTGCTGTAATCCTGGAGATGGATACTCCCGGGGGGTATATCGACACGGCTCAAAAAGCGCGCCGGCTGATGGATAACTTTACCGCTCCTGTTTATGCCTTTGTCAGGCCGCGTGCTCTTTCGGCCGGTGCATACCTGGCCCTTTCAGCCGACGGCTTTTATATGGCTCCGGGCTCCACCATCGGGGCTGCGGAACCAAGGTTACTGGGCAGTACACGTCCTGTGGATGAAAAGTACCTCTCTGCCTGGGAGGCCGAGATGAGGGTAGTGGCAGAAAGACAGGGAAAAGATCCGCAACTGGCAGCAGCGATGGTGCGTCAGGAGATCGTCGTTGAAGGTATCGACTCATCCGAAGAACTTCTGACTCTCACCGCCAGGGAAGCGGAAAGCCTTGAGTTCAGCGACGGAACTGTATCAACGCTGGAGGAGTTGCTGCAAGCCCTGGATCTTGCGGAGGCTGAACTGGTAAGGATTTCACCTACGACCTGGGAGCAATTAAGCGGCTGGCTCATTAAACCCACAGTGGCCGCTATCCTGCTTTCACTGGCCTTTATTTTTCTTATCCTGGAGGTGCTCACGGCAGGTTTTGGCATTGCCGGTCTTTTGAGCATCCTCTGTTTCGGCCTTTATTTCGGGGGACATTTTTTCGCCGGTGTAAGCGGCTGGCTTTCCATTTTTCTCTTTCTCGTGGGGATTGTTCTCCTTCTTGTCGAGGCTTTCATCCCCGGTTTCGGTGTTTTCGGCATAGGGGGGCTTGTCTCTGTGTTAGTGTCTATTGTCCTTGCGGCCGGCACCACTGAACTCGGGGTTAAAATGTTGCTAATCTCTTTATTCGTTTCCGGCGTTGCAGGCTATCTGTTTTTTAGGTACCTGCACCGCAGGGGTGCCTTGCGCCGGTTTATTCTGTTCGATGCTGCCACCAGGGAGGAAGGTTTCATCTCCTCCAAAGATCTGCAGCACCTGGTAGGGGAAAAAGGTACCACTGTCACCCCCCTGCGTCCGTCGGGGATTGCGTTAATTAAAGGTTCCCGCTATGATGTCGTCAGCGAGGGTTCTTTTATTCAACAGGGTGTGGCCGTCGAGGTGATAAAAGTGGAAGGACGGAGGGTGGTAGTTTCGCCCTTGCAGGAAGATAGCTGATGTAAAGCACCAAATTAATCGCACCTGGGAAACAGCAGCGTAAACTTATAATAATTAGCTGTCATCTGCTTGGCTAATTTTCGGACCACTTATTAAAAATATTCATTTTTTTAAGCTAAGGAGGTATTTGATTTTGGAAGCATTATTGCCTTTGTTGTTCCTTATTGTCCTTATTGTGATCGTTTTTTCGGTAATACTCAGCTTTATCCCCCTGCGGCTGTGGATTGCAGCCCTGGCAGCCGGCGTTCGTGTCGGCATTATCACTCTTATCGGGATGCGCCTGCGCCGCGTTGTGCCGGCCAAAGTGGTGGAGCCCCTGATCAAGGCGACCAAGGCCGGGCTGCAATTGAATGTTAACAAGCTGGAGGGCCATTACCTGGCCGGGGGTAATGTGGACAGGGTCGTAAATGCCCTGATCGCCGCCCAGCGGGCGAATATCGAGCTGGGCTTCGAGAGAGCCGCAGCTATAGACCTGGCCGGCAGGGATGTCCTGCAGGCCGTTCAGATGAGCGTTAACCCCAAGGTTATAGAGACTCCCGTAGTTGCCGCTGTGGCCAAGGACGGTATCGAAGTCAAGGCCAAGGCCCGGGTAACGGTAAGAGCCAATATAGACCGCCTTGTCGGGGGAGCCGGGGAAGAGACGATTATCGCCCGTGTCGGGGAGGGGATCGTTACCACCATCGGCTCATCCAATACGCATAAAGAGGTTCTGGAGAACCCGGACACCATCTCCCAAACGGTTCTCAATAAAGGCCTTGATGCCGGGACAGCTTTTGAAATTCTCTCTATCGACATCGCCGATGTCGATGTGGGCAAAAATATCGGGGCGCAGTTGCAGACAGATCAGGCCGAGGCCGACAAGCGTATTGCCCAGGCCAAAGCGGAAGAGAGGCGTGCCATGGCCGTGGCCCGGGAGCAGGAGATGAAGGCGGCAGTGCAGGAGATGCGCGCCAAGGTAGTGGAGGCGGAGGCGCAAGTGCCGGAAGCCCTCGCTACAGCCCTGCGGGAAGGAAAACTCGGCGTATTGGATTATTACAACCTGCAGAATATCCTGGCCGATACGCAGATGCGCGATGCCATCTCCAAAATGGGCAAACCGGAAGACCGCTCCGGAGACGACAGCAAGTAATTTTTTGTAAAAAATCTTGAAGAGCATTTAACTGCTCTAAAAAAGATGTGGCAGAAACTTTTCTTGATTTTTTTGCCGGAAAAATAAATCTTTATTATTCGATCTCTAACCATAAATAATGTTTTAACAAAATGAGGTGCTTTTCGTGGAGATTCTGATTATCTTTATCATAATGATGGTTATCTCTTCTATTCTGAAGTCTCTTCGCGGGACGAATTCAGGGCGTGCTTATACCCCGCCTGTCCAGCGCCCGCAGCGGAGGGAAATACCTTTTCCTCCCGAATTTTTTGATTTACCGGAGGAGGAGAGGGAGGAGGCAAAAGAGCCGCCGGTGGAGTTGTATTTTCCGGAGCGGGCGGGATACTGGCCTGAAGTAGAAGCGCCGGTTAAGAAGGCTCCCGTGCAGATGAAAGAAGAGCCTTCCCTTTACCTGGAGAAAAAGTCACCGCGGAAAGCATCCACGCCTCCAAAATCCCTAAAAACACTGCCGGGCGGGCCTCGTCCTGCAAGGGAAGAGGAGCGGGATATGGGGAGACATTTACAGGAGCTGTTAAACGGGGAAAAACTGCCCCTGGCAATTATCGCGGCGGAGATTTTTTCCTCGCCCCGCGCCAGAAGGCCTTTCAGATAAAGAGGGGTACAACACAAATCACTTCAGAGTTCCTTTGCGACAGATTTTATAAAACCATGTTGCCTTTTACAGGCAGCTTTTTTTTTGCATAACCCCGTTTTTGAAGCATAAATTTTAATAATAGGCGCCCACGAAGCTTTTGCGTAGCTATTAGATTAAAAAGAATGCCCAAGATTTGTTTGCGGGCAGGTGAAGAAAAAAGGGCGGCAACAAAAAGGCGGGGGAGGCGTTTCCTTTGAGGGGCAAGGAGTCCGGGGCTGAGAGAAAGAAGTGGCGTGAAAGCGTGGCCGATTTTTTTGAACTGCCCAAGGAGCTGCTTTTTAATTTACCCCGGACGACGATAATCGGCAATGTACAGCTTTACCTGGAAAATTACGGGGGTATTATCGAATATAACGACGAAATCCTGCGTTTAAAGATCCGTGGCGGCGAAATTGTGGTTAAGGGCAAAAACTTAACTATCAAAAATTTTTTCAGCGAAGAGATATTTGTCGAAGGGCAAATTAACTCTATTGAGTACCGGTAACCCGGGAGGGAGGTGTGGTTGGAACCTTGGCAATTCTGGACAAGTATACGCTCTGGCCGGGATATCTGCTAATCTCCCTGCAGGGTCCGGGGCTGGCGAGATTACTGAACCTGACAGCAAGACAGGGTATTAAATTCTGGGATCTGAACTACAGAGAGAACCTTGTAACAGTAAAGATCAGGCCGCGTGACTTAAAGCGGCTGCGACCCCTTTTGAAAAAGACGGGTTGCAGAGCTAAAATACAGCGCAAAGCAGGCATACCTTTTATCATGCTACGCGGGAAGCGCAGAAAAGGACTGGTGCTGGGAACGGTACTTTTTTGTGTGACCCTTTATTTTTTTTCCCTGTTTATCTGGGATATTAACATTGAGGGCAACAGCGCTGTCAGTACAGAGGAAATCCGCGCTGTTCTGGAGAACTATGGTATCAGGGAGGGTGTATGTAAAAAAAACCTTGACCTCTCCGAGCTGGAAAGAAAGCTTGTGCTGGATGTCGCTGATCTTAAATGGGTGGGGGCAAGTATAAAGGGTGTTTTTCTGGATATCCAGGTGGTCGAACGGCTCCGGGAGCCCCCTCCGGAGGAGAGTACCTCCCTGATTGCCTACAAGGATGGGATGGTTACAAATATTCTGGTTCTCGCCGGCGAGGCTCTCGTCAAGGTAGGGGACACTGTCCAAAAGGGGCAGGAGCTTATTTCCGGAAAAATAAAGGTGTCGGAGGAGCGGAACGGGGAACAGGTGGAAAAAACCCTGGAGGTGAAACCGCGGGGAATGGTTGAAGCCCTGGTATGGTACGAGAGCTATGCCGAATCGCCGTTATACCTGGTGCATAAAAGAAAAACAGGGAATTTTAATCGCCTTTTCTACCTGGTTGTTAAAGATCGCGAATATTATCTCTGGGGGCCGCGCACCTCTCCTTACCGCAATTATGAGATGGAAAAAATTAAACGGGCTTATGTCTGGAGGAATCTACGCCTGCCTGTCGAATTACATAATATTTGTTACTGGGAATATGAGGTAGAGGTTGAGGCCGTTTCACCCCAGGAGGCCCTGCAGAAAGCGAGAAGCAAAGCCCTGAAAGAGGTAAATGCCCAGCTTCCCAGGGGGGCGGTCGTTAAGAAAAGGTATGTAAACGATTTTTATTTTTTTGAACTGGGCAGGGTGGGCTGCCGGGTAATGGTAGAAACACTGGAAGATATCGCCGTGCCCAATTTATCATAGAAGCTGGGAGGGATGTTTGTCCTTGACGGAAGAGTACGAGGAATGTAAAGTGTATTTAAGAAACATGGACGAGATGCTGCCTTTACTTGGAAAGTTCGATGAACATATTTCGCTGGTAGAGGATAGCTTTTCTATAAGGGTTATACCCAGGGGAGACGAGCTTTCCCTGCGGGGACGGAAGGAAGATGTAGAGCAGGTCTATACTCTTCTGCAGGAGCTTCTTGCTTTAATCAGGGGGGGGCACTATTTGACTACAGCGGAATTTATCTATGCCATGAAATTGGCAAGTGAAGGGCAGGGAAGAGAAATAAAGAATCTATTTAACGACTTTGTGCTTGTAACCGACCGCGGTAAAAAGATCCGCCCCAAGACTCTGGGTCAAAAAAAATATGTTGAAGCCCTGCGCCGTTATGAGATAGTCTTCGGTATAGGCCCTGCCGGAACAGGAAAGACTTACCTGGCCATGGCGGCCGCTGTCTCCGCCTTAAAAAACAAAATTGTCCAGAGGTTGGTTTTAACCAGGCCGGCTGTGGAGGCGGGAGAACATCTGGGCTTTTTGCCGGGGGACCTGCATGACAAGGTTGACCCCTATTTGCGTCCCCTTTATGACGCTCTCTATGACCTGATGGGCGTGGAAAATTTTTTGAAATACAGGGAGAAGGGTATCATTGAGGTTGCCCCCCTGGCCTATATGAGAGGGCGGACACTTGATGATTCTTTTATTATTCTGGATGAAGCCCAGAATACGACACCCGAACAGATGAAGATGTTTTTAACCCGTATGGGATTCGGCTCCAGGGCTGTTATTACCGGGGATATAACCCAGGTTGACCTGCCGCGAGGGAAGTTTTCCGGTTTAATTGAAGTAATGGATATATTAAAAGGTATTGAGGAAATTGCTTTCATTCACCTTGGCGAGCAGGACGTGGTCCGGCACAACCTGGTCCAGAAAATTATCAAGGCTTACGATAACTTTGCTCAAGAAAAAAACTGTAATAGTGAAGGTGCCACTTAATGAGTATTTGGGATCGAGGAAAAAGCTTTTTAAAAGGAGCTTCTTTTCCAGCCAAAATCAAAAGAGGACAGCGACTCTTTCTGGGGATAGGTTTTTTTATTGCCGTTTATCTGTTGCTATTTTTTTCCATTTTACCCCTGAGAGTCTCTGTAGAGCTTGGTATGCCCAGCCCACAGAGTATATTTGCCCATAAAGAGGTCATTGATACTTTTTCCACCAACATCCTGAGAGAAGAGGCCGCTGCCGCTGTTCCGGAGGTTTTTGACCAAATCCCCGATGTTCTGGAGGAAGGAAAGGCGACTGTTGACCGTTTCTTTAGGGAGGTTGAAAAGATCAAACTCCTGGAAACAGGCGAGGCCGGCAGCGGTTACGAAGCCACAGGGTCCGGCGAGGCCGGTGAAGACAGCGAAGCCGGCGGAACTGGTGGTGAGAGTGAGCTAACGGAAACGGCACCGGATAAAACGGCTTTATTGAAGGAAGCTCTGGAGGCCATGGAGGTGACCCTGCCCGAGGGGACAATAGAAGCTCTTCTAGATCAGCGCCAGGAGACTCTCGATGAGCTGCAGAGCAGAGTGGAGGCGATCTTGGAAGATAGCATCTCCGCCGGGATTAAACCGGAAGGGCTCCAGGCGGCCCGGCGGCAGGTTTTTCAGGAGATTAACCTGATGCCCTTCAGCCCGGAAATAAAACGGGGAATGGAAAAGCTGCTTACGCCCTTAATTCAGCCAAACATGCTCTATAATGCCGAAGCCACGGAGGCCAACAGGGAAGCAGCCCGGCAGGCCGTGGAACCGGTAAGGATTTTAAAAAAGTCCCTGATCGTCCAGGAAGGAGAAAAAATTACCGAAAAGCATATTGCTCAACTGGAAGCCCTGGGTCTGCTGGGGCCGCGTATTCATGTGGGGGGCTATATAGGACTTTTTTTTGTTCTTTTGATTGTCTTTATTATTGTCATATTATATCTCTATCTTTTTAACCGGCCCATCTATGACAGCTTTACCCACCTTTCCCTGCTGGGGCTGATTATCCTGCTGACAATGGTTTTCGGACTGGCGGCCCGTTTCTTTTCCGGTTTTCTGATGCCGGTGGCGATAAGCGGTATTCTGCTGACCGTTCTTTTTGATCCCCGTCTGGCGGTACTCATTAACATTGTGCTGGCGCTGCTTTTGGGCTTTATGGTTGACGGGGAGTTCAACTTTGTTATTGTATCATTATTAAGCGGCCTGGTGGCTATTTATAGCGTTTCACGGCTGCAGAGACGCTCCGATCTCACCAGGGCCGGGTTATATGTCGGCGGGGTCAATATCGTCGTGATTATCTCCCTGCTGCTTTTAACCAGCAACTTTCAGCTGGAGTATGAATTCCTCCGTGAATTTAGCATTGCTGTCCTGGCAGGACTGGGTAACGGGCTTTTTTCCTCCGTTATGGCTATCGGCCTTTTGCCGTACCTGGAAAGCGCTTTCGGATTAACGACAGCCATCACGCTCCTGGAGCTCGCCGACCCGGGACGCCCTCTTTTGCGCAAGCTGCTTATGGAAACTCCGGGAACCTACCACCACAGTATTGTGGTGGGCAACCTGGCGGAGGCGGCTGCGGAGGCTGTCCGGGCTGATCCTCTCTTGGCGCGTGTGGGTGCCTTCTATCACGATATCGGTAAAACCAGGCGTCCCTACTTTTTCGTGGAGAACCAGTTTACGGGTGACAACCCTCACAATAAAATTTCTCCCAATCTCAGTGCCCTGATCATCCGCTCCCATGTTAAAGACGGCGTTGAGCTTGCCAGGGCTGAAAAGCTGCCCCAGCCTATTGTGGAAATTATTCAGCAGCACCACGGGACAAGTTTAATCTCTTTCTTTTACCGGCAGGCTGTAGATAACGGAAAAGGAATGGAAGTGCCGGAAGAAGAATTTCGCTATGAGGGCCCTTTGCCCCAGACCAGGGAAGCAGCCATTATTTTGCTGGCCGATTCCGTGGAGGCGGCGGTACGTTCCCTGTCACGCCCGGTGGCGGGAAGGGTTGAAGGAATGGTAAGGCGTATCATCAAGGAGAAGCTTAATGACGGCCAGCTTGACGAGGCGCCGTTAACCTTGAAGGACCTTGATAAAATAGGCGATACTTTTGTGCATATCTTATCAGGGGTTTTCCACCAGCGCATTGAATATCCGGAAAGGGAACTGCGAGCAGATCTGGAGAGGGGGAAGAAAAATGCCGGTGATAGTAAATAATATCCAGGATAAAATCGAGATTTCCGAAGACATTTTGTCTTTACTGGAGAAGATAGGGAACTTTGTCCTGCGTCTTGAGGGCCAATCAAAGCAATGTGAGGTCAGCATTAACCTGGTGGACAACACTCACATTCAGGAGCTGAACTTTACTTACCGGGGCTATGACAAGCCCACCGATGTTCTGTCATTTAACCTGCAGGATAATATCACAGATGAGGAAGAGGACTGCATACTCGGGGATGTAGTCATCTCCGCTGAAAAAGCGGAAGAGCAGGCTAAAATGTACGGCCAGACCTTAATGCAGGAGGTTGCATTTTTATCGGTACATGGTATACTTCATTTACTGGGATATGACCATGAAACAGACGAAGCAGAGAAGGAGATGAATGAAAAACAGGAGATGATCTTAAAACAATTTAAGCTTAAATAGAGATGTAGATGCCAAAAGCCGAAACTGGGATAAGATATTAAAACCAACTGTCAAAAAGCAAGAAAAACTATGAAAAATAAAAAACTGATCAAAAGCGTATATAATGCTTTCCGCGGGATCGTGTATGCCGCCCGTAGCGAGAGGAACCTGCCGCTTCACCTTGTAGGCGCTGCAGCAGCTCTTGCCGCGTCTTTCTATTTCAAGGTGGAGAAAGCCGAGCTCCTTTTTGTTATTACAGCTATTTTCCTGGTGTTTATTACCGAGATGGTCAATACCGCCATAGAGGCGGTTGTGGACCTGAAAACAAAAAAAATTCACCCGCTGGCACGAGTTGCCAAAAATGTGGCGGCCGGGGCAGTGTTATGTGCCGCATTGTTTGCCCTGGTTGTTGCCTATATTGTTTTCGCGGACAGGCTCAAAAGTCTCTGGTGAGTTTTATTTATCAAGAGGGGGAATCATTTTATATGAAACTGGGTTCTAGCCATACTATTGTTGATAACAAAGTGCTGGTCCTGGTTACAATAGTCATTATTTTAAATACTGTGCTCGCAGGGTTGAATTTTAACATGCTTTACACGCAATTAACGGATAATAAAGAAGAAATTGTGCAGAAGCAGGTTAGGCCCCAGGATTTGCTGGAATACAACAGGCGTCTTTCACAGGAGTTGGGGGTTAATGACCGCCCCTCCGTAAAAGAGGCGTTGGCCACCTTTAGCTATGAAATAGACATGGCCAAGGACAGCGATGAAATGGCCCGCTTGATTTTTACACACGGACGCCAGGTCCAGGAAACGATCCTGAGGGAGTGGGACGCTCTTTTAAGGGAAAAAATCCTGCTCGTAATTAACCAGGATAAAAATCTGCAGAAAGAAACGAAGAAAATACAGTTTACTCTGAGAATTACCCATGCTGACGGGGTAATCGCCGATCCTCCGGTTCTCCACGAAGATACATTGCAGGAAATACTTGATCTTTATATGGAGGGCGGTATGGCCCAGGAACGAGTTTTCCGTATCGAGGTAGAGGAGAGCCGTAGCCGGATGCTTGTACCCTATAACCCGCTGGATTACATCCAGGCGCTTAGTGAAGAGCTCGATTCCTTAAGAGTCAGCATGCATGAAATGCGGGTTGCCGCCGGCCTTGCAGAGATGGCCGGCCCGGGGCTGGTGATCAGGCTTTACGATGCTCCGGATGGTTACACGGCCAGTGATATAATCCATGATTCCGATGTCCGGGATGTGGTTAACGAACTCTTTGCCGCGGGGGCAAAAGGGGTCGCCGTCGGCGGGCAGCGCCTCATAGCCACCTCTCCTATTCGCTGTGTGGGTCCTGTTATCAGGGTTAACCAGAAAGAGATCCCCGCCAATCCGGTAGTGATCGAAGCGGTGGGAGACCCTGATGTCCTGGCCAGCGGGCTGGATATTATCAAGTTTTCGCTGGAATTTCACCGTAATTTCCGTGTCGAGATTGAAAAGGTAGACAATGTAGTTCTTCCTTATTACAGGAACTGAAAGCAGGGATTTCCGTGGACGACGGCAAACTTATCAGCCTGGCCCGGGAAGTGCTTGCCAATGCTTACGCCCCATACTCCGGTTACAGGGTGGGAGCGGCAATTCTCACGGTTGACGGGCGGGTATTTCGGGGAGTAAACGTGGAAAACGCTTCTTACGGGTTGACTATCTGTGCCGAAAGAGCAGCACTGTCGGCAGCCGTTGCCGCCGGTTACCGCTCTTTTTCCGTAATTGCCGTGGCTGCCGAAGGCGATAAGGAACCCTTGCCTTGCGGAGCCTGCCTGCAGGTTCTCCGGGAGTTTGGCCTGTTAAGGGTTGTAGTTGCCGGAAAAAAAGAAGAGATCCGCTCCTTTAGCCTGGATGAGCTTTTACCCTATCCTTTCGGGAAATGATTTTGGCGAAGAGCGAAATAAAGAGGTTAGCTATGTTCGTGTCAGGATTTGTTTCTATTGTCGGGCGTCCCAACGTGGGGAAATCAACCCTGATTAATTCCCTGCTGGGCCGCAAGCTGCTCATTGTCTCCGACAAGCCCCAGACGACGAGAAACCGTATTCAGGCCATCTTTACTACGGAACAGGCCCAGATTATTTTTTTGGATACGCCGGGGATTCATAAACCCAGGCACAAGCTGGGGGAATATATGGTCAGGGCGGCACTGGAAACTTTAAAAGGAGTGGAGCTGGTCCTCTTCATGGTGGAAGCCACCTCCCCGCCCGGCCCGGGAGACAGCTATATTGCCGCGTTGCTGCGCAAAATCGAGACTCCCGTTTTTCTGGTTGTGAACAAAACAGACCTGGCCCCGGCAAAATTTGAGGAGGAGTGGCTCCCCCTGTACCTGCAGCAAGGAGAGTTCAAGAACTATTTTCTTGTTTCCGCTCTGCAGGGGACAAATTTAAACCCGCTTATACAGGCAATTATTGAGCTTTTACCGCCCGGCCCCCTTTACTATCCTCCGGAAATGTCGGTGGATCGCCCGGTAGAGTTCCTGGTGGCAGAGTTGATCCGAGAAAAGATCTTTTTACAGACCAGGGAAGAGATCCCGCATTCTACAGCGGTAGAAGTGGAAAGCATGGTTCTGCGCGAGGACAGGGATTTACTGGATATCAGGGCGGTAATATACGTGGAAAAAGAATCCCAGAAAGGTATTATTATCGGAAAAAACGGCGCCGCCTTAAAACAAATCGGAACAGAAGCGCGCCTGGAGCTGGAGAAGCTCCTGGGGAACCCGGTGTTCCTGGACTTATGGGTGAAGGTTAAAAAAGACTGGCGCCGCAAAGAAAACAATCTTCGCCAGTTTGGCTACGACCAGTGAGGTGAGGCAGCATGAAGCTGCTAAAGACCAGGGCGCTTGTTTTAGGTTCCCGGCCTCTGGGGGAGAGAGACAGGCTGCTGAGACTCTTTAGCTGGGAAAAAGGCAAGCTGAGCGCTGTCGCTCCCGGAGCACGCAAGATCAAAAGCAAGCTGGCCGCAGGAGTGGATTACTTTACCTGCGCCTCCTTTTTATTACATGCGGGAAAATCCCTTTATACGGTGACGCAGCTTGAGATCGAGTGCACCTTTCGCAACATCAGCTTAAATATAGACGACTATACATACGGTATGTATTTCTGTGAACTCCTGGATAAACTGGTAGAAGAAGGCGAACCCCACGTCTCTGTATTCAATCTCCTGTTGGACTGCTGGCGCAGCCTTGACGGCCACGGCGCCGACAGGGAAATTTTAGCCCGGTATTACGAGTTAAGGCTGCTCTCCATGCTCGGTTACCGCCCGCACTTTAAAGATTGCCTTTACTGCGGTGATTCCAGAGGGCCGTTTTTTTGGAGCGCCGGCTCCGGAGGAGTTTTCTGTGAGAGATGCCGTCCCCAAGAAGGGGCTGTTTTTTTAATTTCCAACGGCACCCATGCCCTGGCCGCCAGGCTTTTAAATTTATCGTCCACCGCCAAAATTCTTAATTTGCGGGCTACGGAAGCCCAAAAAAAAGAACTGCAGCATTTTACGCGTCATTTTTTAATGCAGTGGACGGGTACGGGCCCCTTTAAAGGCCTCTCTTTTTTGGAAAAACTTAACACAGGGGAAAAGGATAAAAAAACAGACAATGCATCAGAATAAAAATAGTCTAGTTGAAAGGATCGGTTTATATGCAAATTACTCTTGAGCAGGTAGAGATCTTAAAAGAAAAAGCAGGTCTGGGTTACAAAGATGCCCTGGAACTCCTGGAAAAAACGGAGGGAGATCTGCTTAAAGCCCTGGCGTTGCTGGAGGAAGAGGGGAAAATTTCTTTAACGGCCTGCGACCGTGAAGATAAGCTGTGGCGGAAAATCCTGAAAAAAAGCGGGGAGATGAAGATTAAAGTCAACCGGCCGGGCGGCACGCTGTTCCGTATTCCCCTGGCTCTCGGCGTTATCGGCGCAGTGGCCTTTCCTCGCCTGGCCTCCTGGAGTATGCTGGCGTTGTTGCTGACACGTTGCTCTCTGGAGATTGAATTTCATTAAAGAACCGTTTTCTCTTTTTTCTTGACACCTTTTTAATTTTTTGCTAAATTTTTATTGCAGAGGATCTATCATGCGTTGCTGGAAAAAAGTAACCAGGCAGGAACCCGTTATAGAGAGCCGGGGTCGGTGGAAGCCCGGCCGGGAAAGCCCGGTGAAAGGCCTTTCCAAAGCTGTGCCCCAACAAAGAGCCCTTTGTGGGAAATAGGGTGGAACCGCGGGAAGCAAAGCCCGTCCCTAGCGTGTCTGGGGCTTTTTTATTTAATATTAAAATAGGGTAGATTGACAAATAGAGGAGGGAACGGGAGTGTTAACTTTTCAAGACCTGATCATCAGGCTGCAGGATTATTGGGCCCGGAACGGGTGCCTGATCTGGCAGCCTTATGATGTGGAGAAAGGTGCGGGGACTATGAATCCGGCTACCTTTTTACGTTCGCTGGGGCCGGAGCCCTGGAAGGTGGCCTATGTCGAGCCGTCACGCCGTCCGGGAGACGGGCGCTACGGGGAAAACCCCAACCGCCTTTACCAGCATCATCAGTACCAGGTTATACTTAAGCCGGCGCCGCCGGATGTACAAGATCTCTACCTGGAGAGCCTCTCCTACCTGGGAATAAACCCGCAGGCACACGATATACGTTTTGTGGAAGACGACTGGGAATCGCCTACGTTAGGTGCCTGGGGCCTGGGATGGGAGGTCTGGCTGGATGGTATGGAAATTACCCAGTTTACGTACTTTCAGCAGGTCGGGGGGATTGATTTGGATGCTGTCCCCGTAGAGCTCACTTATGGCCTGGAGCGCATTGCCATGTTTATACAAAACTGTGACAATGTTTTTGACCTGCGATGGACACCGGAGATTACGTACGGTGATGTTTTTCAGAAAGCGGAGCAGGAGCATTCCCGCTACAGTTTTGATGAGGCGGATACGGCTTTGATCCTGGAGTTGTTTTCGTTGTATGAGAAAGAAGCCGGGCGGCTCCTGGAAAAAGGTCTGGTCCTCCCCGCTTATGACTATGTACTGAAATGCTCTCATGTTTTCAATATTCTGGAGGCCCGGGGCGCCATTAGCGTTACGGAACGGACCGGGTATATTGCCCGTATTCGTGAGCTTGCCCGCCGGTCCGGCAAGCGCTACCTGGAGCAGCGGGAAGAAACCGGCTTTCCTTTAATGAAAGGGCAAAAGTAAAAAAATAGAAATCGGTGGTGAGCAAATGGCTGTCCGAGATTTACTGTTGGAAATAGGCTGTGAGGAGATCCCGGCCCGTTTTATGCCGGATGCGCTGAGACAACTCAAGGAAAAAACAAAGACACTTTTAGCGGAACATTACCTTGACCTGGAAGATGTGTTTGTCTTTGCTACCCCTCGCCGCCTGGTCGTGCTGGTAAAAAACCTGGCCGAAAAACAACCGGACCGGGAAGAGAAGATCAAAGGTCCTTCCCGGGAGGCGGCTTTTGACAGTGAGGGAAAGCCTACAAAAGCCGCTCTGGGCTTTGCCGCCAAGATCGGTGTCAGGGTGGAAGAGTTGACTCTGGAGAAGGCTGGCCGGAAGGAGTACCTTGCCGCGGTTCAGAAAATTTCCGGAGAAAAAACAAGCGCAATTTTGTTAAAACTGCTGCCCGGACTTATAAAAAGCCTTACTTTTCCTAAAAATATGTTTTGGGAAGAAAGCAAGGTAAGGTTTCCCCGGCCCATACGCTGGCTTCTTTGCCTGTACGGTAACGAGATTGTCCCTTTTCAATATGCCGGCCTGACTGCCGGCTGCGAGACCAGGGGGCACAGGTTCCAGGCCTCCGTCTCCGGCCCTATTGCCGTTCGTGACCCTGCCCACTACTTCGAAAGCCTGGAGAAAGCCGGTGTCGTCCTGGACCAGGAGCAGCGTGCGCAACTGATCAGGGAAAAAATCCAGGCGGCAGCTGCGGGGCAGGGGTTGCAGGCCTGTATTGATCCCGCTTTGCTGGAAGAGGTCGTTTACCTTGTGGAAGCTCCGGAAGCCATACTCTGCTCCTTTCCCGAGAGCTACCTGCAGTTGCCCAGGGAAGTGCTGGTAACCACCATGCAGAGTCACCAGCGCTATTTCCCCCTGGAAAACATGGAGGGCCGGCTCTGCCCTCTTTTTATTACCGTATCCAATAACGGTGCCGCGCCCCTGGACAACGTACGCAGCGGCAACGAAAAAGTGCTGAAAGCACGTCTGGCCGATGCCGAGTTTTTTTACCGGGAGGATCTAAAGACTCCCCTGGCGGACAAAGTAGAAAAGCTCAAAACGATTGTCTTTCAAGAAGAGTTGGGCACTGTCTACGAGAAGACGCTGCGTCTCGTCAGGCTAAGTGAGTTTTTAGCAGATCAGCTTGGCGCAGATGAAGCGGAGACAGAGATTGCCTTAAGAGCCGCTTATCTCTGCAAGGCTGATCTGGCGACAAACATGGTCGGGGAGTTTCCGGAGCTTCAGGGGGTAATGGGCAAAGAATACGCCCTTCAATCCGCCGAAAAAGAAGAGACTGCCGAGGCTGTCTTCGAGCATTACCTGCCGCGGTTCGCGGGAGATCGCCTTCCGCGGACAAAGCCGGGGGCAATTGTCGCCCTTGCCGACAGGGCCGATCATCTGGCCGGTTGTTTTGCCGTCGGCCTTCGACCCACCGGCTCCCAGGATCCTTACGCCCTGCGGAGAAGCTGCCTTGGTTTGCTGCAAATCCTTCTGGAGCACAATTTTCCTCTCTCCTTCAGCAGGTTGATGGCGAAAGCCCTTGATTTATACCGGGAGCGCGAGAGCCTGCGAGACCTGCCGCTGGCGGAGACGGCAGTAGAGCTCTGCACTTTTGCCTGGCAGAGGCTGCGCATTTTATTTCAGGAGAGAGGGATGGACTATGACCTTACTGATGCGGTCCTTAGTTCCTCTCTCGATGAGGTGGCCTCCCTCTGGAAACGGGTAAAATTTCTGCAAGAAAACCGCAACAGCGAACGCCTGTCCATGGCGGCCGCTGCTTATAACAGGGTCGCCAATCTGGCCCGCCGGGCACAAACCGGAGTAAAGGTGCGGGAGGAGCTTTTTCGTGAAGAGGGTGAAAGAAAGCTCTTTTCCCGTTTTCAAGCAGCTGTGGCAGAGCTTGAGGCAGCGCTGGCAAGAGAGGATCTGGAGGAAGCACTTGCAGTGCTGGCAAATTTAAAATCACCGCTGGATGTTTTTTTCGATGAGGTGCTGGTAATGGCAGAGGAGGAGACATTACGCTTAAACCGGCTGTCACTCCTGCAAGAAATTAAAGGAGCTTATTTGGGTTTCGCCGATTTTTCCAAAATAATTTTTTCTACTTCTCAGAGCAACCCCGGTGTAAAATAGAGGATTTTTAGATTAGTGGTGGAATAAAAATAAAAAAGTTATTTTTTGCCTCAAAAGGAGGTATATGGCGGGGAGTTGTCTGCAAAAGATAAACCTACTGTGTATATTATCTCTGATTCCATAGGGGAGACGGCAGAGTTTGTGGTAAATGCCGTAGCCAGCCAGTTCAACTCCGGCCAAGTGGAAATACGTCGGGAGTCATTTTTGACCGACGCTGAGCACCTCAAGGAGTTTATCAGGGAAGCTGCCGGCAGGAAGAGTATGATAGCCTATATACTGGTCCTGCCCGGGTTGAGGAGGTTGTTGCGGCGGAAGCAAAAAAATGCGGCCTTCCCATTGTTGATGTATTAGGGCTGATGCTGGAGGCATTTTCCAAAATTGTTTTTGATGTTTCAAACAAGGCCGTCGATGAAGTGGCCAGTAAAATATTAAACATCATAAAGGAGTCAGAGAGTAATGAAGAGAGTAATAAGCAGTATTAAAAAAGTATATATGTTTAATGAAGGAAATGCAGAGATGAAGATGCTGCTGGGGGGCAAAGGTGCCAATCTGGCGGAGATGACCCGCTTGAACCTCCCTGTACCGCCCGGTTTTACTGTTACAACGGAAGCCTGCAACGACTATTACCGGGAGGGAGAGGCCCTAACTGAAGAGCTCAAAGCGCAGGTGGCCTCTGCTGTTAACGAACTGGAAAAACAGACGGGGAAAACACTGGGAGGCACAGACAACCCATTGTTGCTCTCGGTCCGCTCGGGCGCTTACTATTCCATGCCCGGTATGATGGATACGATTTTAAACCTGGGGCTGAACGACAGCACGGTGGAGGCCCTCTCCCGGAACACGGGGAACAGGGCTTTTGCCCTGGACTGTTACCGCCGTTTGCTGCAGATGTACGGCGATGTGGTCCTTAAAATAGAGCATGACAATTTTGAAAAGGCGCTGACTGAGGTGGCGAACTCTTTTAAAGTCCAGGAAAGCCGGCAGCTGCCTGTTGAGGGTTGGGAAATGGTAATCGAGCGTTATAAGCAGATCATCGAAAAGGAAAACGGCAAGGTTTTCCCCCAGGATCCCCATGAGCAGCTGCTGCAGTCCATCAAAGCCGTTTTTGCTTCCTGGAATAACCCCCGGGCCATTGTTTATCGCCGTCTTAACGGCATACCCGATGATCTGGGCACCGCCGTAAATGTCCAATCCATGGTTTTTGGCAACCTTGGTGACGACAGCGGCTCCGGTGTAGCTTTTACCAGAAACCCCTCTACCGGAGAAAAGCAGCTTTACGGGGAACTCCTGTTCAACGCCCAGGGAGAAGATGTGGTTGCCGGTATACGCACTCCTTTGCCCATCACTGCATTACAGGAGAAGCTCCCCGAAGTTTATAAACAGTTCAGTTCGATCTGCTCTACTTTGGAAAAACACTACCGGGATATGCAGGATATAGAGTTTACGGTGGAAAAAGGCCGGCTTTATATCCTGCAGACACGCAATGGCAAGAGGACGGCCCAGGCCGCCGTTAAAACAGCTGTGGATATGGTTTCAGAAGGGATTTGTACAAAAGAGGAAGCTCTTTTAAAGGTAGACCCCTCCCAGTTGGTACAGTTGCTGCACCAGCGCATTGACCTTTCAGCAGATTTAACTCCCCTGGCAGAAGGGCTGCCGGCCTCGCCCGGCGCTGCCTGCGGCCGGGTGGTATTTGATGCCAATGTAGCTGAAAAAAAGCACCAGGAAGGGGAAAAGGTAATCCTGGTGCGCTCGGAGACCACACCTGATGATATTCACGGTATTGTCGCTGCGCAGGGTGTTTTGACGAGCCGGGGCGGGATGACCAGCCATGCAGCTGTTGTAGCCAGGGGTATGGGAAAGCCCTGTGTCAGCGGCTGCGAGGCCATTAAAATAGATGCCCAGGCCAACCTCTTCCAGGTGGGCGACCGTGTAATTAAAGAAGGAGAGATTATCTCTATCGACGGTACCACCGGCCGCGTTTATTATGGCGAGGTTCCGCTTATCGCCCCCAAGCTCAGCCAGGAGTTTGAGTTGCTGCTCTCCTGGGCTGACGAGATCCGCGAACTAGGGGTAAGGGCTAATGCGGATACGCCGGGAGATGCCCGGAAAGCAAGAGAATTTGGTGCTGAAGGGATCGGCCTCTGCCGGACTGAACACATGTTTTTAAATCCGGAGCGTCTTCCGCTGGTGCAGGAGATGATCCTGGCAGAAACGCAGGAAGAGAGAGAGGCCGCCCTGGTTAAGCTTCTTCCCCTGCAGCAGGGAGACTTCGAGCAGATCCTGCGGGAAATGGAAGGCCTGCCGGTGACGATCCGCCTGCTGGATCCCCCCCTGCATGAGTTTTTGCCCAATTTGGAAGATCTGCTGGTGGAGGTAACCCGTATCAAAGAGCGGGGAGAAGAGGGAGAAGAGCTGCAGCAAAAAGAGTCCCTGCTAAAAAAAGTGCGCAGCCTAAAGGAATTAAATCCCATGCTCGGCCACCGGGGCTGCCGCCTGGGTCTTGTCTACCCGGAGATTTACAGGATGCAAGTCCGGGCTATCTGTCTGGCTGTCGTAGCTTTAAAGAAGGAAGGCCTGGAAATTAGACCCGAAATCATGATACCCCTGGTGGGGCATCCCAATGAGCTGAAAAGCATGCGGGAAATAGTGGAAGATGAAATTGCCGGTGTGGCGGCAGAGACGGGCATGGAGATGGACTATGCCGTCGGGACAATGATTGAGCTCCCCAGGGCCTGCGTAGCCGCCGGAGAGATAGCAGAGCATGCCGACTTTTTTTCCTTCGGAACAAACGATTTGACCCAGACAACTTTTGGTTTCAGCCGTGATGATGCTGAAGGGAAGTTCCTGCCCTTTTATATCCGGGAGAAAATCCTCCCCGCCAACCCCTTCATGGTTCTGGACAGGGATGGGGTAGGAAAGCTGATGTCGCTGGCAGTTGCCGCGGGCAGAGAAACAAAACCCGGTTTAAAAATGGGAATTTGCGGAGAACATGGAGGTGAGCCGCAGTCTATTGAATTTTGTCACGGTCTGGGAATTAATTATGTGAGCTGCTCTCCTTTCCGGGTGGCGATCGCCCGCCTGGCAGCAGCACAGGCTGTTTTGAAAAAGAAAACTAGATAAAAATATTTATAAACGCCTGCCACAGGCCGGCAAAGAAATCGCCGATGGCGCGGAAGAAAAGGGAGAAGGCCCCGGCCCTGTTTACATCAGCGGCGGCCAGCAGGGGCGCCTCGGCAATCACGTCGCCCTCAAGCAGTAGCTGGGCGCTTCCCAGGGCGTCACCCTTGGCGACGGGAGCGGGAATATTCTGCGGGAGAACAAAATTTGTTTGCAGCTCTTCCTGGCGGTCGAAGGGTACGGCTGCTTCCAGGTGTTGCCCCAGTTGTAAATCGACCGTGCGCTGTTCCCCTCTGGCAACCTTGAGCGTGGTGAGTGTCTCACCGGCGCTGGCTGCCCTGTGCAGGACATAATTACGAAAAGCATAGTTGAGCATGTTTTCGGTGTCTTTCAATCTTTCCTCCTTGCTGGAAGCTTTCATAACCACGGTAATAAAGCGCAACCCTTTCTGGCTGGCGGTTCCCACCAGGCAGTATCCTGCCTCGTTGGTGTGTCCTGTTTTTAACCCGTCTGCTCCGCTGTAGCGCCCCAGCAGGGGGTTGAGATTATATTGCTTTATATCGTCATAAGTAAATTCTTTTTGCGAGTGCAGTTTCAGGTACTCTGGAAAATTGCTAATCAGGTAACGGGAAAGGACGGCCATGTCTTCAGCGGTGGTATAATGCTGGGAATCCGGCAGCCCTGAGGAATTTTGGAAAAGGGTATTTTTAAGCCCGAGTTCAGCAGCTTTTTTATTCATCTCCTGAACAAAAAGGGCTTCCGAGCCGTAGAGATACTCACTGACGGCCACGCAGGCATCGTTGGCCGAGACAACAGCAATTCCTGTCACCAGTTCGCCAAAGGGCACCTGTTGGCCGACTTCCAGAAACATCTGTGAGCCTCCTGTTTCCCAGGCTTTCTGGCTGATGGGGACTTTATCTTCCCAGGCGACTCTTCCTTTTTGCAGCGCCTCATAGGCCAGGGCAAGGGTCATAATTTTCGTCAGGCTTGCCGGATGCAGGATTTCGCTGCCGTTTTTCGAGTAGATAATCTCTCCCCGTGAAAACTCCATCAATACGGCAGCCTGTGAGCTAATATCAGGAATCAATACCTCCTGGGCCCGGGTTGTACCGGTAAAAGCTGCAAAGGAGCTGGAGATTAAAAGGAGCAGCATGGTAAGTATAATCCTTTTTCTTATCCTGGAACATATCATGGAACAGTCCTCCTTTATCGTAAATGACGTCTTTTTTTCCGGACACTTTTATATTTTCTCATAAACGACGGGGCTAATTCAAGGGAAAATTAAGGTAGTGGGGTTCTTAATTTCGAGTTCTGCGTAAATTTGTGCCAGCTTTTTGGGTTAATTGCCATAGTTCCAATGTTAGCGAAGTTTAAAAAGAGATCATCAAAATCCAACGGACGGTTTGTCCGCAATAGGAGGTAAAAGAATGCTGATCATTGGATTAAACGGCAGTCCCCACCGGCAGGGGAATACGGCCTTCCTTCTGGAGACGGCTTTAAAGTCTGCCGCGGAAATGGGAGCGGAAACGGAGAGTATTTTTGTACAGGAGATTATGGAGAAAAACAAAAGGCCGTTTTGTCTGGCCTGCGAGACACCCTGCCGGGGTGTGTGCTATGAGGGGACGGAGATGGAAAAGGTTCTGGACAGGATAGCTCAGGCCGACGGACTGCTAATCGCCAGCCCGGTATATTTCGGGACCGTATCCGCCCAGCTTAAAAGCTTCTGGGACAAAACACGCCGTCTGAGACGCGACAGGAAACTTTTAAATACGGTGGGAGGAGCATTGACATCGGGCGGGGCGCGTTTTGGAGGACAGGAGACGACTCTGCGCACTATTCATACCATGATGCTTATACAGGGCATGATTGTGATCGGTGACAGCCATGAAAAAAGCCCGGGCCACCACGGGGTCAATGCCGCCCAGCCTGCTGAGGATGATGCCAATGCCCTGAAAAGGGCGTCTTTAATGGGCAAAAGGATGGTCCAGGTCTGCGAGGCAACTGCTTCTTTGAGAAAAAAACGCCAGGAGGGTCATAAGTAAATTGTTTTTTCGCAAAGAACAGGAAGAGTTGGAGGAGACGCTGCTCTCGCCCTACGCTACGCGGAGCAAAAACAGCCGCGGCAGGGAGCGCTTTGAGGAGCCCTGCGATGTCAGGACCGCCTTTCAGCGGGACCGGGACCGTATCGTCCATTCCAAATCATTCCGGCGCCTTAAACATAAAACCCAGGTATTTATTGCCCCGGAAGGAGATCACTACCGTACGCGCCTGACCCATACAATCGAGGTTTCCCAGGTGGCGCGCACAGCAGCCAGGGCCTTGCGCTTAAACGAAGACCTTACCGAAGCTATCGCCCTGGGGCACGACCTGGGACACACGCCCTTCGGCCATGCCGGCGAGGAAACCCTGAATGAGCTTTTACCCGATGGTTTTAAACACAATGAGCAGAGCCTGAGGGTGGTTGACTACCTGGAGGGGAACGGGGGGCTTAACCTGACCTGGGAAGTGCGGGACGGCATCCTTCACCATACCGGGCCGGGGATTCCCGCCACCCCGGAAGGACAACTGGTTAGAATCTGTGACCGTATGGCCTATATCAACCACGATATCGATGATGCCCTGAGGGGCGGAATTATCCGCCCCGAGCAGTTGCCGCCGGAAGAGACGGCTTACCTGGGAGCCACCGGCTCGGAACGCTTAAATACAATGATCCGGGATCTCATCAACAACAGCTGGGGCAAGCAGCAGATTGCGGTCAGTAAAGAGCTGGCTGAGGTGATGGAGAACCTGCGAAAATTCCTGTATGATAATGTATATATCGGCTCGACTGCCAAGCTGGAGGAGCGGAAAACCAAAATTATTATTAAAATGCTCTACAACTACTGGACGGAAAAGCCGCAGGAACTGCCGCCTGAAGTCCGGGTGCAATCGCTTAAGTACGGCCTGGAGCGCTCCATCTGCGACTATATTGCCGGAATGACGGATCAGTATATCATAACGGTTTTTCAGGACCTCTTTGTCCCCCAGCCCTGGAAAAGTTAGGATAAACCGGCCTGAAAAAGAATATAAAATAATAATTGGTATATAATAATACTATTATGGATTCTAGCCGGTAGTGTTAAATATTTTTTGCTAAATAGCAGGAATAATTTCAAGGGCTAGCGAATATAATGATTAAGTTTATAGTTTTAAAATAAGTTTATAGTCTTAATAACCCTGGACTGCTGGTCATAATTGCATAACCTTGGCTCCTCGTGAGGAGAAGAGAAGGGGGTTTTTGTGGCGAGGGAATGTCGAATAAACTGTTCAAGTAAAAAAATATTATGAACTTGGACGTATACCTCGTCTCTTTCCGGGATGAGGTTTTTTGATAATCCTGACGGGATCCGGAGGTCAACAGGATGGCATATATTTCTGATGAGGTCATTGAAGAAATCCGCAGGCATTTCGATCTTGTAGAAGTAGTATCCTTTTATATTGACCTCAAAAAGGTGGGCAAAAATTTTGTAGGCTTCTGCCCCTTCCATTCTGAAAAAACGCCATCTTTTACCGTGTCCCCGGAGAAGCAGATTTTTCACTGTTTTGGCTGCCAGACCGGAGGTAACCTTTTCAGCTTTATAATGCAGATGGAGGACTGCAGTTTTCCTGATGCCGTGCGACTGTTGGCACAGAGAGCGGGGATAACTGTCGAGCCTCCGCCTTCCACCCCCGCTGAAAAGTTGAAGGTACAGGCAAGGGAAAGCCTGCAGGAGATGTACTCTCTGGCGCAAAAATACTATCAAGCCCTCTTATGGCGTAGTCCACAGGGCAAAGAGGTGCTGACTTACCTGCAAAGACGGGGCTTAAACAAACAGTCTATCCTGGAGTTTCAACTGGGTTATGCAGGTAACAATTGGCAAGGTTTGACAGGCGAGCTTAGAAAAAGAGGTTATGACTTGCAGATTGCTTTAACAGGGGGGCTGCTGGGGAAAAGTTCGACGGGCAGGTATTATGATTACTTTCGCGAACGCCTGATCTTTCCCATCTGGGATAGCCGCGGTCGTGTAGTCGCTTTCGGTGGCCGTATTTTGGGCCCTGGGGAGCCTAAGTATCTTAATTCCCCGGAATCGCCGCTGTTTAACAAAAGCCGGACTCTTTACGGCTTTCACCTGGCACTACCGCACATCCGCAGGGAGAAAAAAGCACTGCTAGTGGAGGGATACATGGATGTAATCCTCCTTCATCAGCACGGGATTAGAGAAGCTGTAGCGCCCTTAGGGACTGCACTTACGGAAAAACAGTTATCCCTTCTTAGGGGACGCTTGGATAAGATACTCCTGGTTTTTGACGCCGACGAGGGAGGAGAAACGGCTGTGCTGCGAGGGTTGGAGCTTTTTAAAAACGAAGGATGCCGGGTTGAAGTAGCTCAACTCCCCCCGGGTCTGGACCCGGCTGATTACATAAAAGAGCGCGGCGGAGAGGTGTTTCGCAGCGAAATTATGGGAAGCGCCAGATCGCTTACGGATTACCGCCTTCACGCCATTAAAAAGGGATTCGACCTGGCCGGGGAAGAGGGGCGTATCGGCTACTGGAAAGAAGCACGCCGGGTTCTGCTGGAAATCCAGGAAGCGCTGGAACGTGAGGAGTACCTTAAAAAAATAGCAGGAGAAATAGACGTTGCTCTAGAGGTATTACGGGGGGATTTGGAGAATATCAAAAAGGGCTCTTTCCCCGAGGAAAGAGCAAAAGGGAAAAAAGTGCAAGCACAGGAAGAACGGAAAAAGTTTTCACTAAAAGAGTTGGTGGAAAGAGAGCTTTTGTCCTGTGTGCTGCACAATCCCCGCTATCTGGATCAGCTTAAAAAGCTGGAAATCAATGCCGAAAAATTCACAGAGGAGCCATACCGGGAAATTGCCGCTACTGTTTTTCAACTGGAGCAGCAGGGTAAAGAAATTAGCGCGGCAGCATTAGCCAGTTACTTTTCTGACCCGGAAATGCATAAATTGATAGTAAGTATGGCTCTTCCGGATAACGATAAAGAAGACCCCAGAGTGGAAAAAATATTCAGGGACTGCTCTAAGAAGATCAGAGCCCTGTGCTGGGCTGAGGAAAGAAAGAGGTTGATTAAGTCCTTGCAAAATACAGTCAGCAGAGAAGAACTGAGTGCCAAGCTGCAGCGTATCCGTGATTTAAAGAAGTGGGAAGAGGAGCTCTATCGCTCCGGAGAAGGAGAGGATTTTGATGTCTAAAGAAGTGGAGAAAAAAGTATCTCTTCAGGAAATCCAGCATTCCTTGTTTGAAAAAGGTAAGAAAAAAGGCAACCTTACCTTTAAGGAAATTATTGATGCGCTGCAGGATTTTAACCTCATTACAGAGGCGATAGATGATTTTTATGAGGAACTTTCGCGCCGGGGCATTGAGGTTGTTGACGAATTGTCGGATGTTCCTGATGTGACTGGTGTAGAAGATGTGCCTGATATGGACATCATAGAAGGGGACACCTTAAAAAACGAGGAGCTGGAAGCACTCGTTCCTGAAGGTGTAAGTATAAATGACCCGGTTCGCATGTACCTGAAAGAGATAGGAAAAATCCCTCTCCTGAGCCCGGAAGAAGAGATTGAACTGGCACAGAGAATGGAGGATGGCGATGAAGATGCCAAACGGCGCCTGGCAGAAGCCAATCTGCGCCTGGTGGTCAGCATTGCCAAAAAATACGTAGGCAGAGGCATGCTTTTCCTCGACCTGATCCAGGAGGGCAACCTTGGTCTCATCAAGGCCGTGGAAAAATTTGATTACCGCAAAGGCTACAAGTTTAGCACATACGCCACCTGGTGGATAAGGCAGGCCATTACCAGGGCGATTGCCGATCAGGCCCGTACGATCCGCATTCCCGTGCATATGGTGGAAACGATAAATAAGCTGATCAGGGTCTCCCGGCAGCTTGTCCAGGAACTGGGAAGAGAGCCAACCCCGGAAGAAATCGCCCATGAAATGGATATCAGCGTGGAAAGAGTGAGAGAGATACTTAAAATAGCACAGGAGCCCGTTTCTCTGGAGACACCCATTGGCGAGGAAGACGACAGCCACCTGGGAGATTTCATCGAAGACCAGGAGGTTCAGGCTCCTGCCGATGCCGCCGCCTTCGAGCTGTTAAGGGAACAACTGGAGGACGTTCTGGATACCCTTACCCCCCGGGAGCAGAGAGTGCTGCGCCTGCGTTTTGGCCTCGACGATGGACGCACCAGGACACTGGAGGAAGTGGGCCAGGTTTTTGGCGTAACCAGGGAGCGTATCAGGCAAATCGAGGCCAAGGCTCTTCGCAAGCTGAGACATCCCATGCGCAGCAAGCGCCTTAAGGATTATCTGGAATAATCGGCGCCATTTACGGTGTATATAAAAATAAAAAAGCCCTTCAGGGCTCCTTTAGAAAGATCGGCCAGACAGTGAACAGCTAAAAATAAAAAAATACAGTCTCTAAAGTCTTGACTGTAAATATGATATCCGTTATAATTAGTATTGCCCGTGTGGGACGTTCCTCAGTAGCTCAACGGTAGAGCAACCGGCTGTTAACCGGTAGGTTGCAGGTTCGAATCCTGCCTGGGGAGCCATTTTATCTGGGCCCATAGCTCAATTGGCAGAGCTACCGGCTCATAACCGGTTGGTTCTAGGTTCGAGTCCTAGTGGGCCCACCATTTATGTCTTTTTTCGGCCCCTTCGTCTAATCGGTGAGGACACCAGCCTTTCAAGCTGGCAACAGGGGTTCAAATCCCCTAGGGGTCACCAGGGGCGAATAGCTCAGTGGGAGAGCACCTGCCTTACAAGCAGGGGGTCCGGCGTTCAAATCGCCGTTCGCCCACCACGATAAAACATAAAACCGAGATCCGTGAGATCTCGGTTTTTCTATATACCCCTAAAGTCCCCACACAGTTCCTATTAAAGCAGATCATCCGTGTAAGTTCTACCGGTTTTCTTTTGTATTGAATCTTGCCGGCTCAAACTGGTTTTAGCTTGTTAGGAGTCTGGCGAGATTCTTTTTTTAACGGCTCTTATTTCCCGGGCAAGCGCAAGATTCGAGCAAAACAACCAATAATTTCAAAGGCCACTTGCACTCGCAATGTACATTTATTGCAGCATGGCGATAACCTTTGAGTTATCGTATTATAAAGAAACTGGGGATTGAAATTATAAGAACAAAATTTATAATTGAAGTGTAATTACAAATTCTTTAAACTTGGAGGATTGTCATGCAGGACGTACGCACATTTATTAAAGACGTAGAAAGAGAAACACCAAAAGAACTTATTCGCTTCCGTGAAGAAGTGGACCCATATTATGAAATAACGGCAATTGTCAGAAAATTTGACCTTGCCGGGCACCAGCCTCTGATTATTTTTGAAAATGTAAAAGGCCATGAATACCCTGTAGTGTGTAACCTGGAGGCGGGAATCCCCAGGCTGGCCCTGGCCATGAAAGTGTCACCCGACCAAGTTTACGACAGATACCGGGAAATAGAAGACGGTGTTTTAAGCGGAAAGATCAACTATCCTCCCCGGGAGATAGCGCCGGAGGATAGCCCTGTCAAAGAAGTCATCATCCCACGTTCCGAAGTTGATCTGTATAAGTTCCCCGTGGTAACCCATCACGTGGGAGAGGCCCCTTACATTACCCGCGCTGTTGGAGTAGTCAGAGATCCTGTGGAGGGCTATCTTCATGCCGGCTGTTATCGCCTGATGGTCAAGAGCAAGGACCATCTGGTTACGCATATTACCCCCGGCAAGCACCTGTGGTATATCTATAAAAAAGCGGAAGAGATGGGAAAGCCGCTGCCTATTGCTTTCTTCCTGGGGAGTCATCCCCTCTGGAGCCTTGGAGGCCAGTCGCACATTGCCCATCCACCCACGGAGTACGATGTTATCGGCGGCCTTCTGGGCGAGCCCCTGGAAGTGGTCCGTTGCGAGAACAGCGACCTTTTAGTGCCGGCCCGGGCAGAGATGATTATTGAAGGTGAGCTTCGCCCCCCAACGCTGGAGCAGGAAGGGCCCTGGAGAGATTTCACGCGCTACTCACAGGTAGGCCAGCGCCACCCAGTCTTTATAACCGGTATCACGCACCGCCGGGACATGATTTTTCATGATGCAGGGTGCTGGGTACGCGGCGGGCTTATTTACAACCGCATCCCCCAGCAGGCTCATGTCTTGAGAAACCTTAAAAAGGATGTGCCCAGCGTTAAGGATTTCCGCTTTGTCTTTAACCAGTCGGCCATCTTTGGCGTTATCAGCATGAAAAAAAGGCACATAGGGGAACCCAAACTGGCAATTTTATCGGCCTTTGCCAGCGAACTGTACCTGAAATATGTTATTGTTGTGGACGATGATATCGACCTGGATAATGAAGCGGATATTTTTTGGAGCCTGGCCACCCGGGTCCAGGCCGAACGCGATTTCTTAATCATTCCCGGTTCCCTGGGAACCGATCTGGATATCTCTGCCCTCGAAGAAGCCGTTGTTACCAAGGTGGGCATTGATGCTACGGCCAAGCCGTTCCGTGATCAACTGCCGCCGGAGGGCGAGGTATCCGCTGAACATCTGGAGAAAGTTGATATAGCAAAGTACCTCGCCCAGCTGAATGGTTAAAAGGGAAACGGGAGGCGAGAAAAACAAAGAGGGAGCAACAGGGAGCGGAACCAAAAATATGTGGGGGTGGCAAAATTAAGCATGAAACCATTCTCATTCAGCGTCAAAGGTGAAGTTAATTTTGGAGCCGGCAGCTTGAACGAGCTTCCCGCCAAAATTAGCGCCAGAAACCTCAAAAAGGTCCTGCTTGTTTCGGATCCATATTTAGAAAAAATAGGTCTGGTCAAGAAGGCAGGAGATCTATTAGCCGAAAAAGAAATCGCATACATTACTTTTACAGAGGTTGAAGCCAACCCGTCTGCGGAAACAGTGGCCAGGGGCGCGAGCATATTCGTGGAAAACAACGTTGACGGCATCGTTTGTCTGGGAGGCGGCAGTCCAATAGATGTCGCCAAGGCCGTTGCAGTAGTGGGGACCAATGGTGGAAAAATTGAAGATTATGCAGGATTCAACAGGGTTGGAAAGCCGGTGGCTCCTATTATTGCTGTTCCTACCACTGCCGGTACCGGCAGCGAAGTGACCTCTGTGGCCGTAATTAAAAACAGCGATAACTTTAAAATGCCGATAGGCAGTGATAAAATCCTGCCGGAATGCGTTCTTCTGGATCCTCTGTTAATAACAACGCTGCCGTCTTCTGTCGCCGCTGCTACGGGGATGGATGCTTTAACTCATGCCGTAGAAGCGTATCTGTCTCTGGAGGCCACACCCTTTTCAGACATTATCGCTGAAAAAGCAATATCGTTGATTGGCGCAAATATTCGACTGTTTGTTGCCAACAGGACGAACCTGGAGGCCGCATCGGCCATGCTGCTCGGCAGCACATTTGCCGGCATGGCTTTTGCGCTGTCCAGGCTGGGCAACGTTCATGCTTTATCTCATCCCCTGAGCGGACATTTTGGTGTTCCTCACGGTGTTGCCAATGCACTGCTTTTCCCGGTGGTTCTGGAGTTTAATGCTCTGGCCGATAGCGGTAAATATGAAAAGATCTACAGGCTTATTACCGGAGAAAAAGCTTGTCCTGGAAATTTCCAACCGAAAATGCTGGTTGATGAGATAAGGCGGCTTAATGCAGAGATCGGATTGCCGCAGAAGCTCTCTGCATTGGGTATTACGGAGGGCTCTTTGTCCCTACTGGTTCCGGATGCGATGAAGAGCAATTTACTATTATATAACCCACGGCAAACTACACAGAAAGATGTGGAGCAACTTTACCTTAATGCCATGTAGACGGCACCTGGTGATGTGGTAAACTATCTTGCACATATTTGTCGGACAAGCCTCGCAATATAATATTATGGAAAGAAGGTGAAAAGTAATTTATAGCTACCGGTGTGACAGTAAGTATTGTTGAATATGAGGGGAAGAATAAACAAAGCTTAGAAAAGGGAGATTTTAAGACAAAATTTTCTTTGGAGAGGAAGGATAGCGATGAAAAGTAAGTTTTTATGTCTGGCTGTATGCTTAATCCTGATCATGGTTTCGCTGGCAGGTTGCAGCAAAGCACCGGCAACGCCGGAAGGTCAGTCGGAGGGCCAGGCGGAAACTCAGCCGGAAGGACAGCCGGAAGAGACCTTTGTCATGAGAATCGCCGCCAATTTGCCCAAAGGCAGTTACGAAGTCGATATTCATGAGGAGTTCAAAAGGTGCCTGGAGGAAAAAACAGGTTCCAGAATAAAGGTTGAAATTTACCCTGCCGGCCAGTTGGGAGCGCCCCCGGCAGTAATCGAAGGGATCCAATCGGGAACGATACAGTCTTATCTGGCCCCCATAGCATTTTTAAGCGGAGTGGCGCCCGGGACGCAGATTCTGGACCTCCCCGGTTTTTTTGAGACTACCGAGCAGGCTTATGACATCTTAAATAACACGGACGCAGCAAAGACACTCGACGAAGATATGGCTAAAAGAGGTTTTACTCCCCTGGGTTACCTGGTAATGGACTATCGTTCTATTATTGCCCCCTTCCCTGTGGAGAGTTTGAACGATCTTAAAGGAAAGAGATTCAGGGTGATGACCACACCTCCCCAACAGCTCGAATTTGAAGCTTTTGGAGGCAGCGGCGTCCCCGTTGACCCCGGTGAAACTTATACCGCCCTTCAGCAGGGAATGGTGGACGGTGTCTGCAGCGGCGTCCATTTCTTCTACTCTATGAAACTTCATGAAGTTGGAAAGTACTACAGCAATACAAGACATGCGGCCTTTGTGAGCCCCTTAATTGTGAGCACTTCCTGGTTGGACAGCCTGCCCGATGACCTGCGGGAAGCTGTGGTTGACACAGCCAAGGAAGTCATGCCCTGGGGTTACGAACTAACGAAGGAGTATGAAGGAAGAGCGCTGAACGCGATGATCGATGAAGGCTTAATCGTAGTTGAGGCGTCTCCCGAGTTTCTCGAAGAAATATGGGAAGCAAGCAAGGTGGTACACGATAAAATTCTTGCAGACAACCCTGAATGGGAGCAGCTGTACAACGACATTAAAGCGGAAATAGAGAAACGCTAAGCGGTAGTAAGGAACGCAAGCACTTACTGCTGGCTCAAAAAATGTTACGGATAAAAACAAAGCTTGCAAACAAACTCGTGCCGCGGCCTTGAGCGCTCAGCTCCCGGGTCAACCGCCACCGCAAGGTCGGTGGCGGTTGACCCGGTTATTCCCGGCCGGGAGGAAAGGGGGTAAAAAGAATGAGGATTTTTAAGTTTCTTCTTCCCTTTGCCAGATTGTCGTATAGCATCTCCATCGCCTGCCTGTGTTTGTATACAACTCTTGCCTTTATTAATGTTATCGCACGTTACTTTTTTTTGAAACCATATCCCTGGACCGAAGAGATTACCACCCTGCTTTTTGTACTGGGAGTTTTTCTAAACCAGGTAATTTTAGAGATCTTTGACAGGCAACTAAGCGTTTCCTTTATCATGTCCAGGATTAAAAACGAAACTGCACTAAAGATCATCTATATTTTAAAACGAGTATTAGTAATCGGGATGTGGCTTTTATTGATAAAGGAAGCGGTTCCGGTGATCCAACGGAACTACCTTTTTGAAACCGCGTCTGTGATCTTAAGAATTCCGATGTGGCCGTTATATACAATTGTCACAGTAGTGATGGCAAGCGTTGTCTTGATTAACCTGGAAAAAATTCTAGTGCAGCTGCTTCCCCCAAAAGATCACGCCGGCAATATTTCCGTTTAAGGGGGTAGAATATCGAAAAAAGCGATTGGAGGTTTTAGCCTGTGGAAGAAATCATTTTTCTGCTCATTATTCCCATCGCAATCATGCTTATTCTTTTAATGCTGGATTTCCCCATTTATCTTGCCATTCTGGGCCCCACGATTTACCTGCAAGTTTTTGTCAATGATATAACGCTCCAGAAAACATTCGTAACAATGGTTATGGGTATAATGAAACCGAGTATTCTGGCCGTTCCGTTTTTTGTTGTTGCCGGCAACCTGATCAGTGCAAGCGGCATTGGCGAACGGCTGATAAACTTTATCATGCCCAAGCTTAGAGCTATCAGGGGAGGGGTACCGCTTTCAAGTATTCTGGCCAATGCCTTCTTTGGGGCAATTTCGGGATCAGCCCCGGCAGCCGTAGCCACTATCGGGAAGCTTACCTTTAAACCCCTGGTAAAATATTCAGGAGAACAAATGGCGCTGGGTGTTACTACCTCCTCCGGCTGCATCGCCACCATTATCCCACCGAGCATCTCGCTGATCTTTTTCGGCATCGCCACGGAAACATCTATAGGTCAGCTATTTATGGCCGGCTTTATTCCCGGTTTGGTAATGGTTGCCATCGTTGGCGCATATGTAATTGTCGCGACCAAATCCAGGCCTGTTTACGACGAGCAAATAACAAAAGAAGGCTTTCTGAAGATATTGCCTGTTTTACTTATGCCGGTAGTTGTGCTGGGTGGTATTTACGGCGGCTTCTTTACACCGGTGGAAGCCGGAGCAGTTTCCGCAGCCTATGCTTTGGTTGCTGCGATCTTTTACCGCGAACTGACCTGGGATAAATTAAAGTTCTGCCTTAGAGAAAGCACGGACACAGTCGGCCGGCTTTTCATCCTGGTAGCCTGCAGCCTTGCTTTTGCCGAAGCTTTAACCTTATCGGGTATTACTGCACTTATTAATGACTTAATTGGCGGCTTGCCTGTAATTATCTTTTTGATACTATTGAATATAGTTTTGCTTGTTGCCGGGTTTTTCTTTGAGCCGGGCTCCATTGTCCTGATTCTTGCGCCCATCTTTTTCCCTGTTGCTGTGAACATGGGTATCCATCCCCTGCACCTGGGGATAATTTTTGCGGTTAATGTTGCCATCGGGATGTTTACGCCTCCCTTTGGCCTTAATATTTTTGTTGTGCAGGGAGTCCTGGAGCAGCCTTTTGAGAAGATCTCGCGTGCCGTAGTGCCATTTATAGTCGTATATCTTGTCTGTCTGATGATCATTACTTTTGTTCCTACTGTTTCCTTGTGGCTCCCCAGCATACTCAGGTAGCGGCTTTTAAGATGATGATCGGGGTCATTTGTTAAATTATGGTAACAAAGGGGAAGCGTTCGGGAATTTCCGCCTGAAGAAAATCTATAAACCGTTTTACAGCAGTGCTAAGATGCGCTCCTTTTCGAAAAAGCAGATAAACATCCATGGTAGGCAGTTTTATATTATCGCCAAAGGAGAGCTCAACAATATATCCTCTTTCCAACGCTTTTTGCGCGGCGCTCTGTAGGAGCAGGCTAATCCCGCCGCCCTCTTCGACAATTTTTAAGACAATTTCGGGTTCTTCCACTTGGGCGACGATCCGTAAATTGTGAAAACCGATGGCCGCAAAACCGTTAAATACAAAACGGTTATAGTCCGATCCCGACAGGCCGCTCAGTAACCCGTATTTATCCAGGTCTTCTTTTTGGACAAATTTTTGGGAAGCGACAGGGTGGTCCGGGCTACAAACCATTATTAAGGGCTCGCGATAAAAAGGTCGAAATTCAATTTGTGGGTTATCGGTAAATAACGATAATCCAAAATCTGCTTCCCCGTTCAGGACAAGGTTTTGAATTCGAGCGCTATTACCCGTCCGCAGGACAAAGCTAATCTCCGGATATTTTTTTCTAAAAGCCGCCAGCATGGAGGGAATGATAAATTTGCCAACGCTAAAGGCGAGCTTAATTTGTCCCAGTTTTCCGCTGCGCAACTCTGTGGCCGCTTTGTGGAGTTCTTCATTTTTGGCCAGAATTTCCAGGGCATAAGCATAGACAACCCGCCCGGCGTCCGTCAATTGGAGCTTACGTCCATAGGGCCTCTCGAATAATTCCACTTCCAAATCACGTTCAAGACGGTGTATATGCGCGCTGACGGCCGGTTGGGAAATATTTAGCTGCTGTGCTGCGGCGCGAAAAGTTCCGGCCTCTATGGCCACTTTTAAGACATACAATCCCATTTGTGACAGGTGTTTAAGCATTTCCCTTAAATCTCCGCAAGTAACTTTAAGATCTTTAAGATTATTATAGTATAAACTACACCGGTATCATTATTATAACATAAAGTATCTCTAGCTAGCTATAGACTGTGTTTCACCAGTTGTATTTAATAATTGCGACATATATAAAGATTTGCGCAATTCACCAAATTATTATATAATAGTTAAAAAAAAGAAAGGCGGTGAAGATATGTAAAACTTATTTTAAAGGAAGGTTAGCGGTATGTATTCCAAACTAAGTATCAGTGAGGAGGTAGCTGGCTTGAGAGTAAAAGCAAGGGCTTTTGTGGTTGTGTTAGCCGCTTTGTTATTGGTTTTCCCCGCGGCAGCCGCCGCCTCTGTAAGTGTTTCTATCGATGGTGAGGTATACGAGTTCGACCCGGCTCCGGTAATGGTTGAGGAACGCACTCTTGTTCCTATGAGAGCGCTGTTTGAAGCGCTTGGGGCCATAGTAGAGTGGGAGCCGGAAACGCGGACTGCACTAGGCAGCCGTGACGGCATTGTGGTCCGTATTCCCATAGACAGCACCACCGCTACTGTAAACGGAGTAGAAAAGAGCTTGGATGTCCCGGCGCAGATTATCGACGGCCGCACTTTTATCCCGATGCGTTTTGTTGGTGAAGCATTTGGTGACAGGGTGCAGTGGGAGGGGGCGACCCAAACAGTGATGGTAAACCGTAGCACAGAACGTAAGATTGCCCCACTCGTTTCCACGGAGTGGTTGGAGAATAACCTTAACCTGGACAAGCTTGTAATTCTTGATCTCAGAAGCCCGGAAGACTACGGCAAGGGGCATATTCCGGGAGCGGTAAATAAAATTACCGATTCATTTTTTGTCATGACAGACGATCTGATAATGGAGCTGCCTGAAGAGTCCGCATTATTAGAGACAATCGGCTCCTGTGGGATAACAGGAGACTCACTGGTTGTGCTGGTCGGCACGCTGGGGACACTCATCGATCCCCCGGTTCCCGCACCCTACGGCACCGCCCAGGTAACCAGGGTGGCTGATACACTGATCTATGCAGGAGTTAAAAATGTTGCCATACTGGACGGCGGGTATCCCAAGTGGATAGAAGAAAACAGGCCTGTAACAACGGAAGCTCCAGAGGTGAGCGCCGTAACGTACCAGGGGTCGGTAAACAAGGGAATGTTTGTCTCCACAGAATATGTTAAGGAGAAAATCGGGGAAGCTATTATTATCGATGCCAGAGACGCCGAGGTTTATTCTGGCGAGATCATTGAGCCATTTGCCGATAAAGCGGGACATATCCCCACTGCGAAATCCTTGCCCGCTCCCTGGATTTGGAATGACGACAGTACTCTAACTTATAAATCTATCGAGAAACTGAAACAAATGGCCTCTGAAGTAATCGGCGAAAACAAGGATAGCGAGATTATTATATATTGCGGCGTGGGAGGCTATGCCAGCTCCTGGTGGTATGTGCTGACACAGATGCTGGGCTATGAAAATGTAAAATTTTATGACGGCTCGGCCCAGCAGTGGGTGCTAACCAATGATATGGAACTGGACGACACTGCCGGTTTAGAGGAGTAAAGCGGAGAGGAGCAGGGTAAAAAATAAACAGTGAAAGCTGGCTATACATGTGTCAAGATGGTAGAACCAGAGCGTTCTGCCATCTTTGTTAAGGGGTACATTTGTTCAAAAAAAACAAATTACGAGAAAATTTAAATGCCTTTGCCGTAAAAAATGTGGGAAAGAAGGGTGAACATTATGTCGGATGCCAAGGCGTTGCAGCAAGAGAGAAAACAGTTGTTTGAAGATCTATACAGTGGCAAAATACCCAAAAGGGTGCCCATTATGGCTAATCTGCCCATTGAATTTTGCATACAGTACGCCGGGCTCCCCCTGGCTGAAACCCAGTGGACCCTGGAGGGTATGGAAGAGGTCCTGGAAAAAGCTTCGCAGATGACCAGCTCGGACTACTATCCCTTTGGTTCCATGAGATTTCCTGCTCATCTTCAGATCCTGGGTTCCCGGAGCTATATTATGGGATCGAACGGTTTCATACAACACCCTGAAGTAACCGGCATGGAAGTGGATGAATATGACGAATTTATCAAAAATCCTTACGACTGCATGTTGGAAAAAATTCTGCCCAGACTTTATCCGGAACTTGACACCGACCCGGTAACCCGCTCTTTGGTTTTTGCTAAAGCGTTTAAAGCTTATTCCGATTATTTGGAAGCCTATGCCCGGTTGGATGCTAAAATAATCGAGAAATACGGTTTTTATACGGCGCCCAAAGGATCTACGAGTGTCGTAACGGCCCCATTTGACTTCGTAGCAGATTTTTTGCGGGGATTCAAGGGGATATCCATGGATGTGCGGAGATGCCCGGAGAAAATTATGGCAGCCTGTGAAGCCGTGCTGCCGTTACAGATAAAAAAAGGACTGCCGGAAAAACCTTCCAGATTTGGCCAGACCTTTATCCCTCTCCATATGGGTTCATATTTAAGAACCAGCGATTTTGAAAAACTTTACTGGCCGACGTTTTCCAAAATGGTCCATGCCTTCGCCCAGGCCGGTCAACCGTGCCGCATATTCTGTGAGCATGACTGGATGCGCTACCTCGATTATCTGTACGACCTTCCGGAAAATACTAGATTATATTTTGAATTTGGCGATCCCAAACTTGTAAAAGAAAAGCTGGGTAAAAAACACATTATCTCCGGTTTTTATCCGCTTACTTACCTGAAAACAGCGACCAAGCAGCAGTGCATTGATAAGGCCAAAGAACTTCTGGATATCCTGGCTCCCGGCGGGAAATACATCTTCGAGTTCGACAAAAGCCCTGTGTCGCTGGATAGTATCAACGTGGAAAATTACGCGACAGTGCTCCGTTATGTCGCTGAAAATGCCCGCTACCCCAATGCCGGGGAACCCGCGGAGGCAGAAAACAGGCCGGCACAACCGGCTTCACCCCATGCTTCATCCGAGGGGGCGCTGCCTGAATTCAAATCCCGGTATTATAAGTCGTGGAAGGAATACAGGGAAGAGCATCCCGCCCTTGATCCCGTATTGGAGCCGATAATGGCGCCCAAACTGCAAAGCTATGAAGAACTTCTGTTCAAAATGATCTCCAGGCTGATGTAGCGGCAGCACAAACTGTGAGAACATCTCTTTAGCCGTCTGGCTCTCAGTTTCCAGCGCAAAAGAGTCCAGGCTTGCATGCGGACCCGGCACTGCTACCTGAAACATATCACAGTCCGTATACAGGTAGGGTGACGCCATCTTTTCAAAAGAGGAAAATTGTAACAGAACAGGAAATTATGAAGGAATTCGGAATTATTTGGCGAAAAATATACAATAAGACCTAACAAAAGGGTTGTGCAATGTGTTTGAAAACTTCCGGCTGGCACGCTACCGGATAACTATTACAGCAGGAAAAGATGGCTTATCGCTACCTCCCTACAAAGGATCCACCTTTCGCGGCGGGTTTGGGGGAGTGTTCAGGCGTATTGTCTGTTCAATGAGGCAGGCTGAGTGTGGGGATTGTCTGCTGCGAGAACAGTGCCCCTATGCCTACATTTTCGAAACCTCCCCCCCGCCGGACACGCAGGCCTTGAGTAAATACGAAAGCATCCCCCGCCCGTTTGTTATAGAACCCCCTCTGGAAACGAAAACAGAATACTTGCCCGGAGAAAGCCTGTTTTTCCATCTTATTCTTGTCGGACGCGCCATACAGTACCTCCCCTACTTTATTGTTGTTTTTCGGGAAATGGGTGAAGCGGGCCTCGGCAAGAAGCGGCGCTCTTTCAATCTCGAAGATGTTGCGGCTATAGGGCTGGATGAAAGCCAATCCATTTATTCTGCTCAAACAAATACGGTTCAAAACCTGGATTTGGCCTTTTTAGGCTCTCAGCTCATTAAAAAATTTCCTGCTGCAGCCCGCAGGGCGGAGGTTACCTTTGAAACACCGGTACGCTTAAAGGATGAGGGTAAAATTGTCAGGCGTCCGGATTTCCATGTTTTCTTCCGCCAGGCCATGCGCCGCCTCTCCTCACTATCCTATTTTCATCACGGAGAAACGCTGCAGGCCGATTATGCAGGGTTGTCAGAACGTGCCCGGAGTATTTCGCTGATAAAAAACGCTACCTCCTGGCATGATTGGGAGCGCTACTCCCGCCGCCAGGGGCAGCGCATGAACATGGGCGGATTGGTGGGCACGGTGGTCTATGAGGGAAAGCTCGACGAGTTTCTGCCCTGGCTGATCCTGGGAGAACAGGTCCATGTGGGAAAGAATACAGTTTTCGGCCTGGGTAAATACCGGATGTCAGTTCGCTGACAGAAATTGTCGGACATTTTTTGCATATCATTGTTTTATTGTGTTATATTTTTTTTAACAAAAGTTTGGTGATCCTTTTGAACAAAACGGAGCGTATCATCAAGGTGATTCTTGCTTTATCGCAAAATCCCGCCGCTTCTGCGACTGAGCTTGCCGGCCAACTACAGGTTTCAGAACGCTCTATATACCGCTACCTGAAAGATATCAAGCATCTTGGCTTTCCATTACACAATTTTAAAGACCCGGAAGCTGGTTTGCGTAGGCATTACCTGACGCCTCTAACCTTTACTGCCTCAGAAGCGTTGGCGATTATCGCTGCTGGACAGTCCTTGCTTTCTCAGGAGGGGCTTCCCATCTGTGAAGACCTGGAAACTGCTCTGCTTAAAGTAAAAGCGGCAATTTGCTCAAACGAAGAAAAGCGAGCTTTTTACCGCTTGGAACCTCGATTTACTTACCTGGGTGAAAAAATACGCGATTATACACCCTGGCAGGTACTTATTCAGCAGCTAATTGAATGTATCTACCACTGCCGCTCTATTACAGTTGTCTACGATTCTTTTTCCAGCGATGAAATAACAGAAAGGAAAATCGATCCATACGATCTTTACTGGAACAAGGGCAACCTTTATTTGGCAGCCTACTGCCATAAACATAATGACATACGCAGCTTCCGCATTGACCGCTTTAAATCCCTGAAAAATGTTGGAGAACGCTTCAACCGGGACCCCAAATTTGATTTGTCCGAATTCCTTGGTCCAAGCTGGCAGGTCTACCGGGGAAACGAAGAGGTGTGCAAAGTAAAAATACTAGTTTATCCTCCGGCGGCACGCCTTTTTCGCGAAACACGCTACCATGAAACACAGGAACTGGAGGAGTTGGAAGGCGGTAGGCTTTACTGCACCTTAACAGTATACGATTCTCCCGAATTTCGGAGCTGGCTCCTCGGCTGGGGAAGCCAGGTGGAAGTTTTGGAACCGGCGAAACTGCGTGATGGGATAAAGGAAGAGCTGGTGAAAAGCGTGCAGTTGTATAAGTAGGCAGAAATAATTATCCATTATTGGACATAACTTGTTAGGCGAAGAACTGTGGCAGCTTAATTTAAAAATGATTAATAGAAAAACCATCGTGCTTGAGCATATCATAGTAGCGTTGCGCGGCACGTGGAAGACTCTATTCAAGGAAACAGGGGGTGTTAGAGATGGTAAAAAGTGTCATTTTGCAACGAGCGATAGAGTGGATGCTCAAACGTAATTGGAAAAGGCTAGTGGCTAAGCGGAAATATTTTAACCAAAGTTTATTTGAACATGTACTTGTGGAATTAGATGCGACTCTCCAGCTATTGCCATTGCTGAGGCTGCCCTGCCATTTAAACCTTACTCTAGAGGAAGAAGAAATAATTGTGACGGCAGTTATCGCCCATGACGTAGGCAAAGAAAGACCTGAATGGCAGGAGTACATATTGGGCCGAAGGCCTTTCCTTTCAGACATAGATCCTGAACTTACAAGGAAAGTAATACCAGAACTTTGTGCTGCCCTTGGTTTTTCTGATGTTGGTAGAAAAGCAATTGCAGTTATAGAAAATTGTGTTAATTTGCATATGAGCGGGGAGCGCACCGACGCCAATGTCGTATCGGCAGCTCTGCGCGGGACAGACAGGTGGTATACTCTGGCCAACTTGGTTTTTCATATTGACAATATTTGTTCTGCTAGAGGTGTCTTTGAAGCAAAAATTGCTCTAGAAAGAAGCTTGTTAGGTAAGCACTTGAAAACAGCTTACCACCAAATAAACATCCGCGGTGTGTCTTCAACCGTCTTGCACCGGGCAGCCCTGGAAGCTTTCCAGGGAGCGGGCTGGATTCCCCTGCTCCATTTTAGTGACGCCACGCTTTACGTCGGGTCGGCTGCTGAACCAATAAAAGCCCCTTTTATCGACCAAATTGAAAATAAATTGGCCTTGATTTTAGATGAAATAGTGAGTTCTGAAGTAGTGCCCCTGGTAATAGGAAGCGAGATGCAGGACTTTTTGCCAAAGCCTGAACTTTTTGATTATCGCGAGCTCGAAGCCTATCTCTGGGAGGCGAGCAAAAGAGCCAACCCTTTGAATTTTAAAAAGAAAAAACCTGAATACAAAGCCGATGTTGTAAAAAAGTACCTGGATCTTTGTAACATTTCCTTTGACTCTTTTGATTCTTCTAGCATTGATTTATACACCGAGCGCATTGGCATAGCCCGCCGGGAGATGGCTGTTTTGCGGTTTTTCAAGTACGCCATGAGCTCGGATTTAATCGGAAAAGATGGCGTAAGTATTGCAAAGCAAGAATATGAAAATATTTTTGGCCAGGGAGCATGGGAAGAGCTTACGAGCATGTCCACATATATGCCGGCACCGGATATGAAAAGGGTAGATCGTTTTTGGGCGTTGCCGGGGTGCCAATTTGGCATTAATGTCAGTACTATAGAAGAGCTTGCAAGTGAGGAGCGCGTAAAATTGCTAATTGAACTTTTATCCCAAATCGCTGTTAAAGTTTATTCAGCCATATCAAGTCCACCTACACGGGCTACCCTTGCACGTGAGATGGCGGCGGGATTTATGCAGGATTTAATAAGTCCTGCTGACGATTTTAAGCCGCTGGAAATAGCCAAACATCAAATGGAATTTTATGCCATCTCTAAACCTTTTACCGGTAAGCAGACCAGGAAAGCACGCTATTTATGCCCCATATGTAATACCTCCTTTGAGACAGGAATTAAAGCAAGTGCAGACTTTATTGATAAGCCTGAGGCCCACACTAACAGGGGTGTAGCCCACGGAGCCTTTGGTTATGTTACTATTTGTTACACCTGTTATTATGAGAGAATTTTGCGCCAGGTTCTTTTAGGCGAACGGGCAAAGGAGCTCATTGTTATTTTCCCGCGTATGAACATCGGGGCTGAAACCGGAGAACTATTGGTGGAGAAAGCACGTTCATTTTTCCAACGGGCTTACGCTCTTATGGTTGCCGATGAAGGTGAACCAGACCTTCATTTGAGCATGGCGCTTACTCATTTTATCTTCGAACAAATTTTGAAACAGGACTTTTCCCACCTTGACCCGGCCCAGCTTGCCGAGCTGCTTACCTATCGTTCAAGCAAAGAGAACAGGAGAAGAAATCTGCAAAAATTGTCGAAAGCATTGCAAGAGGCTTATGGGGAAGATTTAGAGGAGGCTAATATCGCTTGGGGGACAACCTTTTCTTTATGGGACGAAGCTGTTGAAGCAGTATATGCCAATAAGGTTAACGATGATGAGGCACGTAGAATTCGTGCTGAAGTTTACCAATTGCATCCCCGAATGAAGCTTGTATGCCAAACACCGCATATGGCTTTGCTGCCGCTTAGTTACACTATTAGGCTTAATGAAGATTCAGAAGCCAATGCTGCCTTACGTCGGACTTTTATAGCGATTTTTATGGGTCTGGGGCTAGATGCGTCGGTTGCCATTGTTTCTAGTAGCGATGAAATTGACTTCCAGGGAGGTGAAGGTGTTGCTTTCGTTCCGCCGGTGGCTTCTATTCGCCAGCTTATTGGCTCTAACTGGGTGCAGCTTGACGAAGCGGAACGCTG
This sequence comes from Bacillota bacterium, assembly GCA_029778075.1. GTDB lineage: Bacteria > Bacillota > Dethiobacteria > DTU022 > UBA8154 > UBA9862. The sequence continues at coordinate 42,618 of JAKORA010000071.1, forward strand.
GCTGAAAAGCATTGGCATAGCAAGTATCTTAGCGGATAGCGGAAGCTATTCTAAAAGAGCAGGCTTGTTAGAGGTTTTGTTGGCTCCAACTCCCGGGCATGTTCTCCGCCGTATTGAACTAAAGAAGAATGAGGAAAAGAAGCCTTTGAGGTACCAGGATATTGTTTATTTGCGTATTTTGGCTGAAGTAACAACCCCATCTATGTAATATTTAATATTTTTCTATTTTAATATGTCTCCTGCAAAGAAGGTAAAGGAGGTTTATTCTTAGTGCGTACTCCGATTTTTGTCCGAATCAAGCGATTTGATCTGGAGAGTGTTAGCTCAGATATTGAGTCTGTACGCCGTTGTTTTGATTCTTATTTAGATAGCTACCCGGTAAAATCTTCTCGTTCCAAACACAGCCTTATGGGCCCTGTGGGTAAAATACTGCAGGAAGTTAAAAGTGGCAAGTGGGATGCCGATTCCCTTGCTGGATATGCTTTAAATATCCATCTTACAAATCCTAAAGCAAAAGGTTTTATTTCCCAGGAAGCTAGAAACTCTTTAACGGAAGGAATTAATAGGCTCTTAACCCTTTTAAAAAGTTCGCCAGTTACCGTACATGATAAAATACTGGATCGAATTGATTACGGACTATATTTTATGCGGCGAGCTAAAGTAATGGAGGCTTTTGAAAAGCTTCGTCAGGAATTTGCTGTTTTTTTGCGCCATAAATATGGAACATCAGAAAAACTGACTGAAGTCTGGGGTGAAAAATCGGCAGACTATGGTCCTGATTTTAGTAGAGTGCCATATCCGGGAAGGACACTATTTGAAAAAGCTAAAGGTCAGAAGAAAGCTGACATAAGCGAATTTGCACAGCAAGCCAAACTTAAAGGTTACGAACTTATTGACGAGGAGGAGGAAATCTAATGAGTGCCAAAGATGCTTTTGCGAGAATTCAAACCTATTTGCTTGAGAAACCGCGGCCGCTTATTGGTGCGGAAACGATTCAACTTGTTTTAATGCGAGAGATATTAGATTACACAATTCTCCGCACGGAAGAAACGCGGGAGTTAAAGACCCTCCACACTCCTTTCTCCATGACCAAGAACGACCAAACTGTACGCCGCGTCGCCTTTCTGGCTACGAAACAGAAAGCCGCTGAGTCTCGGGAATTAGAACATCTGCTTAGGACAGCGCGTAAAGTAGCAGGGTTGCCAGAACAGGAATGTTATTTAAAGGATAATTTGTGCATGAGTTGCCCTCGTTGTGGTCTTTATGGGGCAACGAGTACTCTTGCCGGGCAGCAAGAGCGGGCGAATATCAAGCACCGTATTGAATATTCTACAGCTTTTTCGCTTCTCTCTTTTGAAGACGTGGCTACTGCTGCTACCTTTAATGCTATTAATGACCGCAACCAGATAACTGGACAAGCTTTGGGCCAGCGTTTTGCTGTGCAACCGGCTACATTATTTCCGTCAATAGTTACTTTAAAGAGTGTTACTAAACTAGAATTAATCATGGTCGTTAAAACCCTTTTATCATGCAAGAGCTACGGGGCAGAAAGCCGTATTGGAGGTGATGTGCGGAACAGCATCTGGGGGATTGTTGCTGGTTGGGAAGAAGTGATTACATCTTTAGAGCTTACTTTAGAATTGGCTGATAAATTGGATAACCTGAATTCAAATATAATTAAAGAGATCCTTGAGGAAAAGTACAAGCTAATGACTGGTAACCCGCAGCATGTGACTGTGCTTGAGCCGGAAGAGGTCGAGGGGCTGATCCAAGCGTGCGCGAATATAGATCTGGATAAAGCGTTTTTGGAAAAAGCTTATCAAGATGTTGCAGATTACCGGAATGAACAACTAGCACGCTAAAAATTTGGGATATAAGGGGATTATAATGAGCAGCGCTATTTCTTTAAAGGAAAAAGGTATTCGGGTATTTAACTGCCGCCTCTATAATCATGACTATTTATGGTTTTCCTCGTATGAGATTAGCAAGATTTCGTCAACAATTCCAGTACTCCATAATTATGCTCTTACCTATTCTTTTGGTGATTATTCTTATGGCGTTTTTAAAGGTTCTGTCCCTCGTTACAAAGAAGACCTGGCTCGTATACCTCTTTATGCTACTCCTGCTCTGGCAAATTATTGGAGTCGAACTCGCATTACTTATAATGCTGTTAACAGCCACTCTTTACGCACGGATGATGCGCCTCGTGGAATCAATTCACCTGACCTGGGCTGGCGAAATTATCTCGACCCGGTTTATCCAGGTGGGGGGCATAATGCCCAGCAAACAGGTTTCATCTGTTACCTGTTTACTTTTGACGGCAGAATTCCAAAAGGAGTAACGCGTTTGGGTAAAAAAGGTACAGCTATGCGAGTATGTTGGCAGGAAATAGAGAATCCCGTAGCAGTATTTCAGAAAGAACCAATACAGCCAACCCACCCTATAAACCCTCTTGATATTTCTGGCGAGATTGTTTTTTATGAACCGGTGAGCATTCCACCGCATATGTTGTTCAAAACTGCCGAGATTAAAAATGACTGGTTTATTTTTGCAGGACCGCATCGCATCCATATTCCTAATCAAGTAATAAATAGAGGTTGTAAAAAGGATGGATAGCCTAAAAGTACGGCCTTTAGTGCTGCCTTTAATAAAGCATCCCTCTACAAAACAAATGCTTTATCCACACCAGGCGGCAATGCTTGAAAACTGGAATAAATATAATACATTTACGCTTGTCACAAAAACGGGAACGGGCAAGACTATGGGGGCAGTATTGCCTGTACTTTTAAACAGGCAACGGGCAATTTGTGTGTATCCTACTAATGAGCTTATTCGTGACCAGGTCAAAAACATCGCTAGTATTGCTGAAAGAGAAGGGCTTAAGGCTTGTATTTTGACCCTTGAGACTACCGTCGAAGAGTATTCAAAAGCAGACGTTATTTTGACGCATATTGATGCTTTTACCCTGGAAGCTTGGTGTAAGCAAAAACATTGGCGTGAAAAATGGAGAGCATTAAAAGAACTGTTAGAAGCCGATAAACCTAAGATTATTTTCACTAACCCAGACATTCTTTTTTTGATCTTTGCTTTGCGCTATCATGCTGAGCCATTTGCTGCATTGTCTGGCTATAACGTTTTAATTGTCGATGAATTTCATCTATATACAGGGGTTGAATTAGCCCATGCTTTATTCATGCTCCATCTAGGCTACAGCTTGGGCTTTTTTGAGAAAATCGTTCTTTTATCAGCCACACCTTCACCTGAAGTTTACGAATATTTGCAGGTGTTGCTCAACGATCCCTTTTGTGTAGATTCAACAACAGGCAAAACGGGTGGTTCTGATTTTCTCGGCGAAGAGCGCGTTGCTGTCCACGAAGTAGAATTAATTCCTTTCTTGGCTGGGCAGGATATAGTAGAAACAGCTGTGGTTATAGTCAAAAAACTGTCAGAAGAAATTATTAAAGTCTGGAAGCAAAATACAGGAGTTGGCTACATCCCTGCTGTAATTGTCCTCAATTCTGTGGTTGACGCTATCCGCTTAGAAGACCGGCTGGCAGAGGAAGGTTTTAAGCGCAAGGAAATGGCCATCATAAGGGGCCTTTCAGCACGAGAAGTGCGCAACACATCAGGGAAAAAAATCGCCATAGGGACTTCTGCTATTGAGGTGGGGATAGATTTTCAATGCGATTACCTTATTTTTGAAGCGAGTGAGGCTGCTTCTTTCATGCAGCGCTTTGGGCGGGTGGGGCGGCATAAACCAGGTGTTGCCTATGTACTTTGTCCACCAAACGTTCTCTACGGAATAGAAACTTTGAAAGAAAAAGGGATTGAATTAGATCGCGCTGTTTTAGAGGAAAAGGCATATAACTGGTTTCCTTCTTTTGAAACAAGAGCATGGTTTGTAAGGACACTTATGGGTTTGCTTTCGGCCTTTACCCTTGGTGAAAACTTAATAAAGTGCGTTCGCGAAGATTTCAAAGCTACTCCAGCACTGATAACAGAAGTGGAATCACAAATGGAGAATCAATATACTTCATATGGTCAAAAAATTGGTTGCAAGGATAGTATACTTAACAGCGCGCTCTATAAACTGCGGAAAGCACGTCAAGGCAACGCTAGGCTTGAATGGTTAAGGGTATATCGAGACCTCAACACTTTTCGTACTTCCCTTCCCAGCGAGTGGATACTTGATTTTGCTGAATTAGAACGCCGAGGTGGTGATTGGGAAAAAGCTAAGTATACTGCAGATTTGGCGACTTTGCTTCGGCGTGCTGAGGGTTTGCGTTTTAACTCCAAAATTCGTCACCCGACTGGTAATAAAGGAATGCTCACTGTCAAAGGTTATGGTCGATATAAAAAAGTATGGATTATACCAGAATTTAGAGATGAACAAATTGGATTTTTACACTGTACTAAAGACTTTCCTAATATGCTTTTTATTCAAGAGGGCCATAAAACTTCAGTTTCTCATATAATGTCGTTGCGCAATCATGTTTTTGTAGTTGTACCAAAAAGTATATTGCATCAGCTTGACTGGCGTTTACCTGTGTTTGACTGCGGGAAGCATCTTATCGGCTTTGATGGAGTCGCCCTAATCTTAATAGAACTTTATAACTTAACATCTCAAACAAGTTATTTAAGTAGCATTTAATAGCAAATTGTTTTACAAACAGTCTGGAAATTATCCTAAGCACACAACCATGCAATAAAGTGACCGGTATTAGAAATATCTGAAATGATTATAGATATAATATCTCTTTAGCCCTAAATAATTTAAAGAAACGCATATGTTATGTTAAAACTTTATTAAGAATAGAGTGCGTTGGGAAATAAAAAGTATACTGATGAGTTCAACATGGAAGAAATTAATAGTGAAACGGGTAATATCTATAAAAAATCAAAAGGGGGTTGATTACAACATCAAAAGGACCTACACCGAAAGAAAACAAGGCTGTGCAAATTTTCGGTAAGAGTGTTGTGCTTTTGTCGGCCACGTCTTATTGCTACTGAAATAGAAAAGGTAGGTGTTGCCCTATAGTAGGAGAGTAAATTGGAGGCATTAGTTCAATAACGTAGACATTTTAAATTCTACCAGTGGCGAAGACTGCTTTTGCTTTTGTAACTTATTCTGCTGGAAAGAAATATATTCTTCGGAATATAAACCTGAATATCTGTTCTGCCAACAAAATGTTTTTTCCATGTAATGATTACTCTGCTATTATACATCTTGGCTTCCTTTAAAAATATTGAATCTCCTACAAAAAACATACTGGTTTGGGGCGATATTTGAGGAGCCAGGTTGTTAACGGAATGATAAAAATATTTAAGAAACATTTAATATTTTTAAAATATTGCCGATAAAATGTAAAAACCCCTCATTTTTGAGGAAGATTCTTTCCAGGAGAGTTTTTTATGAACCTCGTCATTAACAACTATGGCTCCTTTATCGGCAAAAAGAGTGAACGGTTGGTCGTTAAGGAAAACGGCAAGGTGGTCCATGAAGTGCCTTTTTTTGACCTTTCCCAGGTTACGGTAACAACGGCCGGTGCTTCGCTATCCAGCGATGCTATAAAAATGTGCATGGAATACGGGATACAGATTAATTTTCTTTCCAGCTCCGGTCAGCCTTATGCCAAAATCAGTTCACCGCAGTTGACGGCTACGGTGCAAACCAGGCGGGAACAATTGATGGCATACCTGGACCAAAGAGGTGTTGCGCTGGCAAAAGCTTTTGTTTACGGAAAAATTAAAAACCAGGTTAATACTCTAAAATATTTTTCCAAGCACCGCAAGGAAGCCCAAAGGGAAACTTACGAAAAAATTATGGCGGCCGTAAAAAAGATGGAAAATATCTGCAAAGAGCTGGACAGTCTTAACGGAGAGAAAATTGATGAGTTAAGAGGACAGTTTCTTTCTATCGAGGGAAGGGCTTCCGCTGTATACTGGGATCTTGTAGCGCTAATCCTTGAGGGAAAGGTGGATTTCCCGGGAAGGGAGCATCGTGGAGCGGAAGATCCCTTTAATTCCTTGCTTAACTATGGGTACGGCATCCTTTACTCTCAGGTGTGGAGTGCAGTTATCCTGGCCGGTCTTGAGCCGTTTGCCGGATTTATGCATGTAGACCGGCCGGGTAAACCATCTCTTGTCCTTGATCTGATCGAGGAGTTTCGCCAGCCAGTCGTGGACAGGACGGTTATTGCTATTTTCAGCAAGGGCGCTAAAATACAGCTGGAGGAAGGTAAGCTCTCCGCAGAGACTCGCAAAGATTTTGCGGAAAGGATCCTGGAGAGGCTGGAGGCAACTGACAATTACGAAGGGAAAAAATTTAGGCTCTCAACTATCATCCAACGGCAGGCTAGAAGCATTGCCTCCTTTGTCCGCGGAGAAGGAAAGTACCGCCCTTTTGTGGGGGGATGGTAGTGCAGACACTGGTTATTTATGATATTCCAGATGATAAGATTAGAAACAAAATTAGTGAGGCCTGCAAGGATTATGGTCTTACCCGCATCCAGTACAGCGCTTTCCTGGGCGACATTAACCACAACAGGCGTGATGAACTTCGTCAGCGACTGCGGCGCACCCTTGGGAAAAAAGAGGGGAATATCCAGATCTATCCCCTGTGCGATAAAGATATCAAGTTAAAGTGTGAAATTGTTAACACTGGAGAAAAAAAATGATCCCGTTGCGTGTTTCGGATTTAAAACAATATATTTACTGCCCGCGCATTCTTTATTTTTACTATGTTTTGCCGGTACCCCGCAGGATAACGCGGAAAATGGAATACGGTAAATTGGAGCATGTCGAAATACAGCAACTGGAGAAAAGACGAGGGTTGAAGCCCTATGGCGTGCTTGATGGTGAGAGGTCCTTTCATGTTTGGCTTGAATCTTCACGCTTGGGTTTACAAGGTGTTCTTGATATGATGATTACTTCTACGACCGGTGAGATTTATCCGGTAGAGTTCAAACACAGTATCAGCAAAAAAGGTTTGCACCAAAAATACCAGCTGGCTGCTTATGCCATGCTGCTGGAGGATATGTTCCGGAAGCCTGTACGGTATGGATTTCTTTACCTGATTCCTGTTAAGACCATTATCCCGCTCGAAATTACTTGTAGCATGCGTGAACATATCAAAAAAGTCCTCAGCGCTATTAGAAATCTTATTTCAGGTGAGAGAATTCCGGGTTATGTTCGTTCAAAACACCGCTGCTGTGACTGTGAGTTTCATAATTACTGTGCAGACCTGAGGTGAAGTTATGTATTTTTTAAATGAAGACGAAAGAAAAAAGCTGCTTAAAGGTTTTCTTCCCAAGTCCCGTGAACAAGCTGTGGCGGAGGAGTTGCGCGGCTGGAACTGGCACCAACCACCTTTAGAGCCTGTTTATGAGGTTAGCCTGCCTTTATATCAGGTGGCCGGTAAGTACTGTTCCAGCGGCAGGGATGTCTATTTAAACAGGGTGGAGAAACGAAAAAGTGAAGCCAACGATGCCATGCAGCTTGGTTCATTGTTCCACGAATTTATTGTTTATATATTAGTCCGTACAAAAAAGTTGATTTATCAATATGAGTTAAATACAGAATTGGTCTTCCAGGAATTGAAAAAAGTGCTGCCCGAGTTTTTAGAACGTAAGGCGTTTTTTCAGGAGAAAATTCCCGGTTTAAAGGATAAAATCGAACAACTCTACAATTATGAATATTACCGGATTACATCGCGTATTCAGGAGATCCTTTCCAGACAGCCTTACATTGGGGAAGATTCTCTGGTTGCGCAGGTTGTTCCCCTTGTGCTGGAACAAAAGTTGGACGGATCCCTTCTTGGATTAAGCTCAAATTTAAGCTCAGACGCCTTTGTTTTTTCTGAACCGATGATTATAGATTTGAAATTTGGGGCCCCTCAGAATTTTCATCGTTTAACCACAACCGGTTATGCCCTGGTAATGGAGTCTATTTATGAGTACCCTGTTAATATCGGGTGCATTGTTTACGGGCAATTTAAAAATGGACGACTTTATATCCAGAAAGATTTTCATATCATCAACGATGAACTTCGTCAGTGGTTTATTGAAGAAAGAGATGAAAAAATGAGGATAGTCTACGACGAGATAGATCCGGGGATAGCAGATAACTGCTACGAAACCTGCCCTTTTTATACTTTTTGCCATCGTTAAATTTATGATATTATGGTTATAAAGCACAAATACAAGAGGGGGGATTAAAATTTTCGCAGATATCCTATCTTTTCGTGCAAAAAAATTATCTTCGAGAATTTATAAAAATGCTGTCAAAAGTTATAATGGCAGAACCCCCATTCTGTGCAGAGTTAGTCTAAGACGTTGAAGTCGGTATCATCACTAATCCCGTAAAATAGGGGACTGAAAGAGTAAGCGTTTACCGGATGTTGGTCCACGATGACGCGTATCATCACTAATCCCGTAAAATAGGGGACTGAAAGAACTTTCAGAGCATGGCTGGCTGCGGGAATGCCAGCGGTATCATCACTAATCCCGTAAAATAGGGGACTGAAAGATCGGGGCGCAAATATGAATGGGCCATCGAGCCGGATTGTATCATCACTAATCCCGTAAAATAGGGGACTGAAAGAATAACCCACCGGACTGTTCCAGCATGGACGGAAAAGTATCATCACTAATCCCGTAAAATAGGGGACTGAAAGGAAACTGCACGCCGCCATTCCCGGAAGATGAAGCAAGTATCATCACTAATCCCGTAAAATAGGGGACTGAAAGAAATAATTCTTTACACCATTGTCTACACCATGACTAGTATCATCACTAATCCCGTCAAATAGGGGACTG
>JAKORA010000006.1 GCA_029778075.1 Bacillota bacterium
AAGAAGGTAGCTTCATAAACCGGCTTATCCAGTTATGGAGTTCGTGACTCTAACGTTGCACGTACAGGTGAGCAAAAATGGCTGCTAAAAATCTTTTTTATGAAAATATGCTTCTGGAGGTATACGATCACCGCAAACAAGTCTACGGCAAAAGTATTATCCAGGAAGTTAACGAGGATAACCTTGCCATCGGTATTCCCATGAAAAAAAATGAGCAGGTGGCTTTGCAGGAGGGTGCAACCTACAATTTCAGAGCCGTCCTGGATGACGGCCTCTATTACTTCATGAGCGAGGTTCTGGGAACGGAGTCCAGCGGGCATGTTATGCTTTATATTATTTCCCGCCCGCAACAGGTGCAAAGACGTCAAAGAAGAAATTATTTCCGTGTTCCCTGTGCGCTTGAAGCACGTTACCTAGAAATTTCAGGCGACGGCTCCCGGTCCGCCCCGGAAGAATGGCTGCAAGCAGAAACGGCGGTGGTTACCAATTTAAGCGGAGGAGGCCTGATGCTCGTCACAGGCCGAGAGCTGCCGGTAGGTACGGTTCTGCTTTTGCGCCTGTCTCTGCAGAGTAAAAATGAAAAGAAAGAGGTGCAGGTAAAAGGAAAAATTTTAAGGGTGCATCCTTTAAAAATGGGCAGGGCGCGGCGCTATAGATATGGTGTACAATTTTTTGATCTAAACGAAAAAGACAGAGATAAGATTATCCGTTATATATTTACCATTTTGCGGGAAAGGCTTCGCTAGGGGGGAGAATCTTGACGGATGATATCTGGCAAAAGTACTTTCAGACCAAAGATGCAGAATTAAGAGATAGATTAATCCAGGAGTATCTTCCCCTGGTAAAACAGGTGGCCGGGCGCCTGGCCATGGGCCTGCCTTCACACGTTGAAGAGGAGGAGTTGGCAGCCTGTGGGATTATTGGCCTCCTGGAGGCCTTGGAACGTTACAATCCTTCTTCCGAGGCCAGTTTTAAAACCTTTGCTACCTGGCGTATCCGCGGTGCTATGCTTGATGAACTGAGAAGGATTACCTGGATGCCCCGCTCCATGTACCAGCGCCTGCGCCGGCTACAGGAGGCCGAGCAGAAGCTAAGCCACAGTTTGGGGCGTGAACCTTCCGTGCAGGAGCTCGCCTTGGAACTTGGCTGGTCGACGGAAGCGGTTGAGCAGGTATATGCCCAGATGAACTGTTATTCATTGATATCCCTTGAATCCCTGCTGTTTGCACCTGCCGCTACAAATATTGACTCCGCGGAAGAACTTTTTCCATCCGATGAGTCCGTCGCAACTCCGGAAGAAAGTCTGGAAATGGAGGAACGTAAGGAAATACTGGCACGGGCAATCGAGAAGCTGCCGGAGAGAGAAAAATTGATCCTGGCTCTTTACTACAAGGAGGAGCTTACTCTCAGGGAGATCGCGCAGGTCTTGAATATTACCACGGCCAGGGTTTCCCAGATACATGCCCGCTGTATTTTCAATTTGAGGGAGGAAATGCAAAAGGCAGGGTATTTGGAGAAGTAAAGGGGTGAACAGGTTGGCGAATATAAATGCCTTGTTTTTCTTGGGAATTATTATCGGGGCATTGGCCGGGTTTGGTCTTATCTGGTGGCTTGCCTGGAGGAACCCATCACCGGAACCCTTTTTTACGCGTTTCTTAAGAGTAGAGATGCACTCCCTCCGGCTCAGCCGGCGCCTGGCACTTTATGAACTGCAACGGAGAGTAGAGGAGCTCTCCCGGCAGGTTGAGAGGATGAACCTGGAGATACAGGATCTGCAGAGGAAAGCAGGCAAGGAAGGAAGCCTTTCTTATAATGGGGATTCTTTAAGCCCAGGGGAAGGAGGGGGTGCGCCGGGATCCACGGTGCGAGAAGACAGCCTGCCGCCCGAAAGCGATCATTTAAAGGGACTGGACAGTTGCCGGGAAATTTACCGTCTCTTTCAAGAAGGCCTTACTCCCGCGGATATTGCCAATAAGTTGAGACTGGGACAGGGGGAGGTAGAGCTGGTTCTCTCTCTTGGTAAGAAGCCTTCCTGGGTAGTCGGTGCAAAAAAGAATTAAAAGTTATAAATATCTGCCGATAATAGATATGTACTCCTATAAAAAGGTAACGGATATGGGGTAAGGTATTTTCAGCCATTTTTAAGATGCTCCGAAATTAAGATCAAAAAGGTGGGGTTTTATGCGGGGACTTTACAACGCAGCGGGTTCCATGCTGGTAAATCAGGTTCGCCTGGAAAATATCAGTAACAACCTGGCCAATATCAATACTCCCGGCTATAAAAGAAGCGAAGTCGTAGCGGTGACTTTTCCCGAAATTTTACTTTATAGAACGGAAAAGATGAGCGGGAGCGGAAAGGCGGTAGCCTCTCCTGTCGGCCTGGCGGCGGAAAATATTGCCGTAGAGGAGACATATCTTGTAAATATTTCCGGCAGCCTTTCCACCACCGGAAGAGACCTGGACCTGGCTTTACAGGGCCCGGGGTTTTTTGCTGTAGAAACTCCCCAGGGGATACGCTACACCAGGGACGGGCATTTGCAGGTCAATGCAGATGGTATCCTGGTTAATTTCCAGGGTTTTCCCGTTTTGGGTGACTCCGGCCGCATTACATTGCGAGGAGAGCATCCGGTGATCGATGGCAGCGGAAATATATACGAGGAAGGTACATGGGTGGACAGGCTCCAGATTCTTACCTTTGTCCCTGAAAATTCGCTCTGGAAAGATGAATACAACCTTTTGCAAGCAGCAGAAGGCGCTATTCCGTTAAGGTCTGAAGACACTCAAGTCCTGCAGGGCTACCTGGAGGAATCCAATGTTGATTTAATGCGGCAAATGACTGATCTGGTAAAGGTCCGCCGCAGCTATGAAGCGGCTCAAAAAATTTTTCAAACTTACGATCGCCTTCTTTCCAGGGCGGCCAACGAACTTGGCTCCCTTGGTTAAATAAAAAAGGGAAATATCGCTGGATGAATGTTAAAGAGCTGAATATCGTCAAGAGTGAAGGGAGATTTTCCTAGTGCTGAAATCCCTGGCCAACAGCTGGACAGGCTTGCGCGCGCACCAGCAGATGCTGGATATTGCGGCTCATAACCTGGCCAATGTTAATACTGTTGCTTACAAGGAGAAACGTGTTTCCTTCGCGGATTTGCCCGCCAGGAACCTGGCCGAGCGCCGCCTGCCGGTTGCCGGTGAGCCTCCAACGCCCGCCCGCAGCGGAAGGGGGGTTGTGCTCTCCAGCGTTACCTCCTCTTATGAGGAGGCCCCTCTCGACTTTACGGGAAATAATTTTGATCTTGCTGTTGCCGGTGAAGGGTATTTTCGGGTAATCATGCCTGACGGCAGCTATGCTTATACCCGTGCCGGAAATTTTACCCTGGATGCGGAGGGCAATATCGTTACTGCAAATGGCCGGCCGCTGGATCTCCATCTTACCGTTGATAATTGGAGCGGGGTAGATTTGTCCACCCTGGAGATCACCCCTGGGGGAGAAATTTATGCCCGTTCCATGGAGGAAGCAGGGCTTCCGGAGGCAGGCTATTCTCCCCACGCTGCTGTTAAGCTGGGAGAGGTGCCTCTTTACCGTTTTGTCAATCCTCAGGGCCTTTCTTATATCGGGGATAACCTTGTTCTGCCTTCGGCTGCCAGCGGTCCGCCGCTGGAAGGCAGAGCCGGGGAAGAGGGATTTGGAGAGATCAGGCAGGGTTTCCTCGAAAAGGCCAATGTAGATCTCGGGCGCCAGATGGTCATGCTCATTCGCGGCCAAAGGGCCCTGCAGGCCTCTGCGAGAACGGCTGTCACAGCCGATGAGCTCTGGGCGCTGACGCTGAACGTGCAGTCCTAGTATCTTTAGTATCTAAAGAATGGAGATGGTATTCTGGGTAAGGATATTTTGTCCCAATCGGAAATAGATTCTCTTATCTCGGCTTTGAGCAGCGGAAAGCTGGAAGAGGAAGATAAACAGACCGATAGCTCGGAGTACCGTAGTTATGATTTTCGCCGGCCGAGCAAATTTTCCAAAGAACAGATGCGTACCCTGCAAGTCTTGCACGAAAACTATGCCCGGCTGCTGGGGAACTTTCTTTCTGCTTATTTAAGGATCCCGGTACAGATACAGTTGGTTTCTGTGAGCCAGGTAACTTATGAAGAATTTGTTTTTTCTCTTCCCATACCCACTCTGGTTACCGTCTTTAATATGAGCCCGGAACTGGGAAATGCCATGTTGGAAACCGGCCCTTCCTTTGTCTTTCCCCTGATAGATATTGTCTTTGGCGGCGAGGGAAGTGTTCCCGCACATATCAGGGAGCTGACGGACATTGAGATTACGGTAATGAAGCAGATTAACAGCAAACTTTTAAACAATCTTCGCTATATATGGGAAGATATCGTCTCTTTAAACCCGCAGGTGGAAAATATGGACACCAATCCTCAGTTCAACCAGATGTTCGCTTCTACAGAAACGGTAGCTCTTCTTACCTTTTCTGTCCAAATTAAAGAGAACCAAGGGCTGATAAACCTTTGTTTCCCTTTCATTACCCTGGAAAAGATTATGCCCAAGCTTACAACGCAGTTCTGGTTTAGACAGTCTTATCAGGATACTTCCCAGTTTCATGAAAAGCTCCTTCTTAAACAGCTGGAAAAGGTCGATGTAAATCTAAGTGTTGTACTGGGGAGCGCATCAATTACCCTGGCTGAATTCCTGCAGTTCCAGGAAGGTGATATTATTCAGCTGTCCCGGCAGGAAGGTGAAGATCTGGATATCTACATTGAAGATGAGCTTTTACTAAAAGGGCAGCCGGGGACCCAGGGACAGAATCTGGCGATGCAGATCACCAGATGGAACAGCGGGGAGGTAGAAAAAGATGTTTGAGGGATTTTTAACACAGGAAGAAATCGATGCCTTGCTGGGGAAAGAGGGGCAAACAGAGACCCGTCCGGAGGAAGAGACCGAAAAACAGTCTGAGGAGGGCGATGGAGAGGAGTTAACTCCCAATCTGGAGCTTATCCTGGACCTTCCCCTTAAAATTTCTGTACGCCTCGGTGAAGTGAAAAAACCTCTGCAGGATATTCGCCGTTTTACCATTGGAAAGGTTGTGGAGTTGAACAGCTCAATTAAGGACCCCGTAGATATTCTTATTGGAGATAAGGTTATCGCGCGGGGAGAAGTGGTTATCATTGATGAAAACTTCGGCGTTAAAATCACGCACATTATTGATCCTCTGGAAAGAATTAAAAAATTGCAGGGGTGAAGAAATTGGATAAACCTTTGGAAGATGCGCATAACAATGAACCTGCCGGGATAGAGGCAAGCGGTGGCGTAGATGACGGAGTTGGAGGTGAATCGGCGGAGCAGTTGCTGGAAAAGCAATACCAGGATGCCCTGGCGGAGGTGGGCAATATATCCCTCGGCGCGGCGGCAACGGCTCTTTCTCAGCTTGTTAACAGGCTGGTGCAGATTACGACCCCCAAAGTTAATCTTGTTACCTTGAAAGAGGTTCGCAACAGCTATCCCATCCCCTGCCTGGTTGTAACGGTAAACTACCTCAAAGGACTGGAGGGGGAGAATCTACTTATTGTCAGAAAAGACGACGCTTTAAAGATTGTAGGCCTGATGATGGGCATGGAGCCTCCTGAAAAGCCTGAAGATTTGGGCGAGCTGGAGCTTTCGGCGATTGGTGAAGCCATGAACCAGATGATGGGATCGGCAGCTACAGCCATGTCGGATCTTTTCAGCCGTTCCATTGATATCTCCCCTCCGCTGGTAAGCAAAAAGGATTTAAAAATAGATAGCGTTGAGCTGGATTCTCTTGATGAGGATAGCATAGTTATCCAGGTGGCTTTCCGCATGGTTGTGGAGAACCTCCTGGACAGTGAACTTCTGCAGCTGATACCCCTTGAATATGGCCGCAAAGTTGCTTCCAGCCTTCTCGCCACCCTCGTCTCGGGGATGGCTGCGGAGATTACCGCGCCTGCCGTTCAAGAGGCCGCTTCTCCTGAAGGGGCTGTTGTGGCGCCGGAAGATGTTTTAACTCCGGTTGTGAAAAAGGACAACGTTTTTTCCGTCAGGGAAGAAGCGGAAACTCCTTCCGGCTTGGAGGCTAAAGCAAAGCACCGGGGGCTACGGCGGGAAGAATTTGAAAAGATAAATTTGATTAAAGATATTCCTATTGAAATAAATGCTATTCTGGGCAAAGCCAGGCTCCCCTTAAAACGGGTTTTCTCCCTGTCACCGGGTGAAATAATTGCCCTCGAAAACTATCTGGGAGAGCCGGTGGAGCTCTATGCCAATAACCAACTGGTAGCAAAGGGGGAGGTGGTCCTGGTTAATAGTCAATTTGGCGTTAAAATTACAGATATGATCCGTTCCGGACCAATTATCTGAAAGGGTGAAATGCATATGACGCTAACGGATAAAAATAAAGACGAGACCGAGGTTCAGATGGTCGCTTTTATGCTGGATAAAGAGGAATTCGCCATCAATATCCTGCAGGTCCGGGAAGTCTTAAAGATGACGCAGGTAACTCCTCTGCCGCAGTCCGCCCATTTTATTGAAGGGGTTATAAACTTGAGAGGAGAAGTCATACCCGTAATTGATCTGCGCAAGCGATTTGAGCTGGATCCAGGTGAGAGAGGAGAGCAGACCAGGATTATCATCGTGGAGATCCGGGAGAGCAAGGTGGGGCTGATCGTGGATTCAGTTACAGAAGTGCTCCGTCTTTCCTCTGAAGCGATACAGCCCCCCCCCTCGAGAGTAGCGGGAACACTTACTGATTACCTGAAAGGTGTCGGTAAAATT
>JAKORA010000072.1 GCA_029778075.1 Bacillota bacterium
GGTTTTCCTGCTCGCTTCTCTCCAGATCCTCTTGGTTGGCCTTGATAATTTCCTCTTTCTTCTCGTTCAGGGATGCGGTGATGTGAGCCAGCGCCTTATTTTTAATTTCCGTTCCGGCCGCGGCCAGCTTGATGGAGGACTCCTTAACCTGGCGGGCCAGTTCATCCATCTTCATAGCCATTCCTCCTGTCGCTTTTACAATTTAGGCTCCTATCTCTTATCTTATAATTATATCTCCAAATTGTCGAGAAGCCGGAGAAGAAAACCGCTCTTTCATAAACAATACCCTGGATGCCGGGGTACGGGGGAAAGTCAGTGCCTCGTAAAAAACACCACATCCCCCAGTGCGGCTTCAGCCACCTTTCCAACACACTCACACTTTATTTTCAACAGGAAGAAAATGCGTCCCCTGGCCAATTCCTCATGCTCCAGGGATTCAAAGTTGGCCTGCCCCTTGGCGATAACCAGTTCAGCCCTTTCCAGCAAGCTCCTTGCCTCGGGGGATATCTTGTGCAGAAGGGCGCCGAGATAATTGGAACCGGTGGTTACTATGGCCGCGATTTTATCTATTCCCGCCTGTACAGCATCTTCCTCAGTGGCATCGTTTATAATGGACCCGCCCTTGACAATATAGGTTACTTTTTTCCCCATCCGGGAAAGTTCTTCTGCCAACAGCCTGTCAAATACAATTTCACCGGAATTGTCTCCAATTATTATTAAGTTGTCGACTTCATTCAGCTTTTTTTGAAAGAGCTCAAAGTCGCTCCTTGAAAAACCCGTGTGGAGACATTGCTCCAGGCTGGCATCAAGATCAAAAGTCTTATTGATACCCAGGTCTATAATGTTGCCGGCTGCAGCTATCTTCAGCGCATCATAAAGCCTGTTTTCAGATTGTTCCAGGTACTTTTTAAGATGGGGATACATCCCAAGGGCCAGGGCATTTGATTTCGCCTTTATCTCTTTATAAGGATCATTGTTGTTGATTAGTTTATATGTTTTTAGTAGTATTTCAGAAGAGTTTTCCGCCGGTGTACTTTCCCGATCTAACAGCTTA
>JAKORA010000073.1 GCA_029778075.1 Bacillota bacterium
AATATATACAAGTAACCCCTGCAGTGTGACAGGGGTTATGGGAAAAGTAAAAAAGATATTCAACGCAAAGGAAATCCATTTTTTTTATAGAAAAAATTATTAAGCATTCTTTAAAATATTTTTGATTATACTTGCTTATACTTGCGGATAGGGGAGGGGTTATTTTGACTGCTTCTAAAACGGTTGCCCTTGTACCTGCCTATAACGAAGAACCGCGAATAGCCGCTGTCCTGAAGGTAGTAACAAACAGTCCCCTCGTTGACGAAACAATTGTCCTGGACGACGGTTCTATAGATAATACTTCAGGGGTAGCGGCGGGGTTCCCGGTGAAGCTGCTGCGCTGGGAAAAAAACAGGGGTAAGGGCGCCGCCCTGCAGGCCGGGCTGGAAGAGGCTCCCGATGCAGACCGCTATCTTTTTCTTGACGCCGACCTGATTAACCTGCAAAATGAACACATAGAGCAGCTGTTGTCTCCCCTGGAGGGTCCCCAACCGGCAGCCATGACCGTAGGCATCTTCCGCCAAGGCAAAAAAAGCAGCGTTAACCTTGCGCAGCACTATTTTTCCATTTTAAACGGGCAGCGCGCTTTATCCAGGGAATTCGTCAATATACTGCCGGACCTCAGCTGGTCGCGTTTCGGGGTGGAAATACTGCTCTCCAAATACGCGGAGCTGGCCCAACAGCCCGTTCATTATCCGGAACTGCATGGCCTGACTCATGTCACAAAAGAAGAAAAATTGGGGTTTTACAGGGGTTTTGCTTACCGCCTGCAGATGTTCCGGGAGTGCCTCTTTGCCCTGAGAAACTATAAAAAAATGATCAGGCTTTATCCCGGAAAAATACCGCAGGAAATTTTGGATAGAATTAAGTGATATTTCGCCTTTATTTCGTGTCTGCAGCTGAGCAGTGGGAAAACAGGTCATGCTCATTAAAAACAGGGATCCCGTTTTTACGCAGCAGGGCGGCGGTGACACCTGTACCGCCGGGGAAACGCCTTCCCGAGAATGTCCCGTCATAGGTATAAGATGACCCGCAAGAGGGGCTGCCGTCTTTTAAATAAGCTGCTTTAACTTTATAAAGACCGGCGAGGTACAGGACTTCTTCGGCGCCCTGTAAAAAATAACCCGTGACATCTTCCCCGGCGGAATTTAATACCGGTGCCCTCCCCTTTAAGACATCCTCTCCCCGCCCTCCTTGAATTTCGGAAGGAAGGCGCGGTGTAGAGAGCCCCCCCAGTTGTTCGGGACATACGGGTATAAGTTCTTCCAGGGGCACTGTCGTTGCACCGCTAAGAGCTGCTTTGCTGCCGTCAAAACGTGTTTTTAAACCTAAAAGGCAGGCGCTGACAAGATACATTTTCGTTTCCTTCCATCGTTGTTTTCCCCATTATAATTGAACAGGAGGACGGAACCTTGAAACAGCATGAGTTAAGCGAAAGAGAAAAATTCAATCTGGGTGTAGCCCTGGATAAGGCCGTAAAGGAGCTCTCAGAGAAAGACCCCAAGTTCGTTTGCCTGAACAGCGGTGTAACTTATAACAGGGAACAAGAGAGCTTTATCCTGCCGTACCTGAACAGAAAATATTTCGTCCATCACCGTAGCGGAGAAGTAAAATCTCTGCTGGACGGCAGGGGGGTCTCCATTCAGCTACAGATACTGTTCCTTCATTATTTATGTCATGCCGACGGCACCCCTTTAAAGAAAGAATGGATTACTTTCAAGGAGCTCCCCGGCGGCTTAATTTATGTTGAACCGTATCAAAAAAGAACGATTAAGCCACTGTTAAAATATTTCGGTCAAAAAGCGGAAAAATTTGTAGAAACAGCTTTATCCCTTGATGGCGAAAAGGCTCCTTTCGGGGACGCCTCGATAATACTACGCCCGCTTCCGCGAGTTCCCCTGGGTTTTGTTTTATGGGAGGGCGATGAGGAGTTCCCGCCCTCCGCCAATATACTTTACGACGCGTCGGCTGCTCATTACCTGCCCACGGAGGATTATGCTCTCCTGCCCGGGTTGATTATCTGGGAAATGGCGGCTATGCTGTAAAAAGAGTCAAAATGTGCAAAGCAGCAACTATAAAGTGAGCAAGGGCAGGGTATTACTTTTGGGCCAGATCCCAATCCGGTTCGACAGGTTCAGAAATATCAAGATGCCCCGTCAGGGTTTCTATTTCTTCCCCCTCCACAAGAAACTTTACCTGTTCGATGCCGGGGAGCGAGGCCAGCGTATTCACCACGGAGTAAACGGTCATAATTTCTCCCATGGAGCCGCCCCAGTGGCTGGTAAGGAGTTCCCTGGAAAAGTCCACGACAGCAGTGCCCTTTTCTTCAACCGTTACGCCAAGCACCTTTACATCAGGGGGAATCGTGGCGCCCAGGCTAGGATTTTGCGGCCCTTTTATCAGCTCTTCCAGAACCGCTACTGGAAAATCTTTGTCTCCAGCGTCGATTTCCCTTTCTTCTCCGGCAAGCATGTTGGTGTCCTCACTGAGGAAATAAAGCACCACCTTATTTTCAGGAGATGACTCCTTTTCCAGCCCCTGCCCCTCTTCTTCCAGGTTATCCGGGGGAAGAGGCGGCACGGCACGCCTGTCATCCCTGGCGCACCCCGTAACCAAAAAAATTGCCGCCAGTAAAGTCCAGCATAAAATGACCCCTGGGATCTTCTTCTTCAACACGGACATACTGCACCACTCCTTATGCAACGCTCCTTTAAAAACAGGCTAAAGTTTGGCCGGCTCCATCACCCAGATCTCCGTGCTTTCCGGCAGCTCTTCCCTGGTAACAGTCAGCGGCTTTGCGCCTTTATTTATTACGTTTTTCTCGCCTTCCAGGAAGAGTTTGAGCTCGGCGATAGGCCAGTTCCTGGTCGCCCTGGTCTTGTAATGCATAGGTATAACCACGGCAGGTGCGAGCTGCTCCACTACTTGTTTCGCTTCCCGGGCATCAATTGTATAGTACCCGCCTACCGGAATAAAAAGGACACTTACCGGCCTGAGTCTTTCAATATCACCCTCATTTAGAAGGTGTCCCAGATCCCCCAGATGAACCAGCCGCAGGTCTCCGATTTCAAAAATGAAAGCGGTATTGCGGCCCCTTGATTTTCCGGCAGTACCGTCATGGTATGTAGCCAGGCCGGTGACATGAAGATCACCAACTGAAAGCGAGACATCTTCCCAGCCCAGGGCATCCGGTGTCAAGCCTCTGACTACCTGTGCGCCGGGAGCCGCTGCTGTGTAATTATGATCTTCGTGTTCATGGCTTACTGTAATCAGCTCGGCCTGAAGATCCAACGTCCCGTAACCGGTCCCGGGGGAATAAGGATCCGTTAGGATACGGAAACCGTCAATCTCGATCAAAAAACAGGCATGGCCCAAATACTGCAGTTTTACTCCCTTCGCCGGAGCGCCCTTTTCTGTTCTGCGCTGTTCCATTTTACTACCCTCCTGTTCGCTTAGATCATTCTTTCCATCCTCATCCGTTACAGAAGCGCCCCCCTTCGGCTCCGGTTCACCGGAACGCTTTTCCGCGGCAGGCCGGCAGCCTGTAAAAGTTAAGCCGGCCAGTATAACAACTATCAAAAACAGACACCATATCCGGAAGGGAAAACCATTTCTGGACATAAACCCTCCTTCGAGGTTGGACACCTCTTGAATAGTTAAATATTAGCAGAATCCGCTGCCAATATTTATTTTATGACCTTCCGGATATAATCATGTCAGACTCTGGACAGAATGATATATTAAAACAACATCGCATTGCTCTTTTCCCGGAAAGCAGTTTTTACCAGATAAACCCCTGCACTGAATTTTTTTTCAAAATTAAAACCTACTTTTTCCAAAAGGTGCAGTACACGAGTGTTTTCCGGCAGCACTTCCGCCGTAAAGCCCAGCAAACCCTGTTTTTCGGCAATATTCCTCAAATAGGATAAAAGCTCCGTACCCACCCCCATGTTCTGGTAATCATCTCTTACCACCAGGGCCACCTCAGCTGTCAAAGTACCTTCGTTAACGCCATACTGGCCTACACCGATGACAACATCTTTTTCTGCGTCTTCCAGGAGAGCAAGAATGACCATTGCTTTGGTATAATCAACGACAACAAAAAGGCTCTGCAAAAGTTCATGAGGCATGTCTTTCCGTCTGGTAAAAAACCTTTTGTACATTGTTTCATCTGACAATGAATAGATAAAATCTTTAAGCAAGGGTTCGTCACTTATTTTTACCGGCCGCATAATAATTCGCAGACCGCCTTTTGTGAGACGGTGAGTCGTCAGACCTGCCGGGTATTCTCCTCTTTTACCGGGAACAAAGGCCTGATCCTTATAGATAAGGGACATTTTTTTGGCCTCTTCGATAAGCCAGGGTTGAAATTTGGGATGAGCGATAGAAATAAGCTCCATAGCCCGCTCCCTGATGTTTTTTCCATGCAGGTAGGCTATACCGTACTCAGTGACGACATAGTGGATATCGCCGCGCGTCAGCGTAACACCTGCTCCCTCCCGGAGATAAGGGACTATTCTCGATATTTGGTCCCCTTCGGTGGTAGATTGCAGAGCCAGTACACTTTTACCGCCCCTGGCCAGGACGGCACCACGCATAAAGTCCGCCTGTCCTCCTACCCCGGAGTAAAACAGCTTACCTAGCGATTCCGCCGTAGCCTGACCTGTAAGGTCGATCTCCAGGGCACTGTTAATGGCCACCATATTGCTATTCCTGGCGATAATTATCGGATTATTGGTATAATCGATCGTACGGAATTCTATACCGGGATTGTCATGCAAAAAAGCATAAGTTTCACTATTGCCCATACAGAAAGCAGCGACCGTTTTACCGCGATTAATTGTTTTTCGGCTATTATCAACAACGTTCTTTTTCATTAGATCGACAAGACCGTCATTAAGCAACTCTGTGTGGATGCCGAGGTGTTTTTTACCGTACAAGTTGGACAAAATGGCATTGGGAATGCTTCCGTAGCCAACCTGAATGGTATCGCCGTCTTCAATTAGCTGTGCCACATAACTGCCGATTTTCTGCGCGATTTCATCAGGGACAAAATCCTTATATTCCAGCAGGGGTTCATCATAGGGGATAATAAAATCAATATCTTTTACATTTATAAAAGTATCGCCATGGACCCTCGGCATATGGGAGTTAACCTGGGCAATAACCAAGGAGGCATTGTCAACAGCGGCCTTAACAATATCTACACTGATACCCAGACTGAAATACCCGTGTTCATCGGGCAGCGAAGTCTGGATCAGCGCTACATCGACCGGTACCAGCTTTCGATAAAAGAGGTCAGGAACCTCAGAGAGAAAAACCGGGGTATAGTCAGCCATACCTTTATTAACCGCTTCCCTGGTGTCACTACCGATAAAAAAGGAATTCATTCTAAAATTACGTTTGAATTTCTGATTTGTATAGGCTGCCACACCCAGGGTCCACACCTGCAGCACTTCAGCATCAAAAAAAGCTTTGGGGTTAGATTCCACGTACTTTATAAGAGCGCGTACAAGATATTGAGGCTCTCC
>JAKORA010000074.1 GCA_029778075.1 Bacillota bacterium
ACACAAAGGACGGGAAGCGGGTATTGGGGCGGCACAGGACGAAGAAAGAGGCAGAGGCGCAGGAGCGGGCTATACAGGCGAGGAAGAGGAAATAAAAACGGGAGGGAGCTGCATTGAATTTTTGGCTTGGTTTATGGCTTTAGGGCGGGGGTTGTATCAGGTGCTAAAGGACAATGATATTGATTTTCGGCGGAAATATGCAGAAGGGGAAATAATTCCTGTGCAGGAGGTGAGGCCATGACAGCATACTTAAAGTATCTTTCGTACGTTTTGATACATAAATGGTTTGTCTTTATCGAATGTTGCAAATTGGGTATTCCCTGGCAAGGCATTATCCATGACATAAGTAAGTTTTTGCCGGGAGAATTTATTCCCTATGCAAGATTTTTTTATAGTAACCCTTTTAATCCAAAAAGAAATAAGACGGGGTATTGTAAACTTACAGATACTGGCGATAAGGCATTTGATTTTGCTTGGTTGTTGCACCAGAAAAGAAATAAGCACCATTGGCAGTGGTGGGTGTTGCCGGAGGATAGCGGTGGCGTCAAAGTGTTTCCTATGCCTTTAAAATACCGCAAGGAAATGCTTGCCGACTGGATTGGTGCAGGGAAAGCACAGGGCAAGCCTGATACAAAAGCATGGTATGAAGCCAATAAAGACAAAATGCAGCTTCATCCTGAAACAAGAAAATGGATCGAAACGATGTTAGGGGTGAGGCCATGAGCGAGGAACAGGCAAAATATAACGCTATTTCCCCGCAGGAGCGCAAACTACTGGACATTATCAAAGAACTTGACTACGGGGAGATTGAAAAAATCATTGTCAAGCGGGGGGAACCGGTATTTGTGAGGGTGGCGACGAAGGATATAAAGCTTGACTAAACCGAGAACGGGAGGAAGGCATGAAAGAGTTTACTTTTCAAAGGCGGTGATTCTATGCTTGAATTTATTCTATCCTTTTTAGGCGCATTTTTAGGCGCAACTGTAGCCTTTTACCTGCTGCCGAGGGGTAAACCCTCAAAGGCGCAGCATAAGCCCTCTCCTGCGCCTATTAGCAGGCTTGTACGCAAGGCAAGGGCGAGGGACGAACCGAATAACCCGGCAAAGCAGTTTGCCGAGCGGAAAAGGGAATGGCTTTACGGCCCGAAGGACGGTGAAAGTTGATGGACAATACGAACAAGCGCAAAGACAAGGACGGCCCTTTGTCCTACCCTTCACAATCGGACACAGACAAGCACAAAGCCGAGAAGATTAGGCGGCGTTATCGTTCCGGTGTCAGCTATAAGCAGGGGCAGAGGCTTTATGACGAATGGGCGGAATATGAGCGTTTCTGGAACGCCGACCATTGGCCGGAAGCTACGCTCGATACAGAGGATTTCCCCCGCCCGGTTGTCAATCATTTCGCTTCTATTATTGAGCAGAAGGTAGCTGGCTTAACCTACGAACTGCCGAAGATATATTTTGAACCGGTGGAGGGCGACCCGGACATTGAAAAAGGCGGCATAGAATCCGCAGACCTGCAGGCGGCGGAGATTCTTTCCATTGTTGCCGAGGTGCAGGCAGAAAAGCTGGACCTAGAGGACTTGCTGGATCAGGGCGTACGCAATGCGGCGACTTTGTGTAACGGGATTTGGTTCTTCCCCTGGGACAATACCATTATCGGCGGTGGGCCTAACTCCCGTTATGTGGGCGATATTGCAGGGTATGTCATTGACCCGGTGGACTTTTTCCCTGGTGACCCGACCAATCCCGACATACAAAGCCAGCCCTGGATTATCTTAGCGGAAAGGCGGCCACTGTCCGAGGTAAAGGACTTCTACCGTTCTTATGCGCCGGAGGTTGTTGACCTTCTCCAGCCGGAACAGCAGACCAGCGATACCCAGGTTTACGACCACCAGAAGGTTGAGCAGGACGAGACTTCTTATGTTAATGTGCTGCACCATTTTTGGAAAGAAACAAAGGAAGTTAAGAAGGTTATCAGCCTGGGCGTGGAGATAGAGGGCGAAGAAGGCGGGGCAGAGATAGAGGAAACGCAGGAGATTACTACTACCGAGACTACTCTGAACTATGAAGTAGAGTGCCAGAACTTCCTTTTGCGGGAAGAAAAGCGGTTTTACGAGCATGGGCTTTATCCTTTTGTCTCTTTCCCCTGGATGCCTAAGCGAAAGAGTTTTTGGGGCAAACCCGAGGCGAAGGA
>JAKORA010000075.1 GCA_029778075.1 Bacillota bacterium
AAAAAACTCCGGGTTTCCGGAGTTCTAAATAGCGGAAGCTTCAGGATATACACTGACTCTTTTACGTCCCCTGGTGCCATTGCCTTCAAAGGTGACGATACCGTCAATCTTGGCGAATAAGGTATCATCGCCGCCAATGCCGACATTATTGCCGGGATGAATTTTTGTGCCCCGCTGGCGCACTATAATCGAGCCTGCGGTAACATACTGGCCATCCTGGCGTTTAACGCCCAGGCGCTTTGAGATGGAATCGCGACCGTTTTTAGAACTGCCAACTCCCTTTTTGGAAGCAAATAATTGCAAATCTATTTTAAACATCATTACACCTCCTCATTACAGACCCCTACAAAATACGGGTATTGTTGGGCAATATTTTCGATGCCAAGCAAAGTCGTCTTAAATATCACCTGACAGGTTTGAAGCTTTTGGGGAACAATATCCTGGGGAACGCGGCATTCCAGCAGCCCATCCTTCTTTGTATACAGGGGATCAATCCCGGCTACTTCAGCAAGGGCAAGGACAGCGGTTTGGCTGAGGGCAGAAACTGCCGCGCAGACAATATCTGACCCCCGGGCGCTGAAATCTGAATGGCCCTCCACTGAAAAGCCCAGGATGGATTGTTCATCCCGGTAAACCTTAACCGCAATCATTATTCCGCCAAAGTAATTTTTTCGATGCTGACTTTGGTGAATGGCTGCCTATGTCCTTGTTTGCGGCGATAGTTCTTTTTTGCCTTGTACTTAAAGACAACGACTTTCTTAGCTTTGCCATGGTCAAGGACCTTAGCGGAAACACTGGCTTTTACATAGGGTTTGCCGAGGATGAGCTTGTCATTCATGCCAACAGCCAGGACTTCAGTAAACGAAACAGTGCTGCCGGGCTCGGCCTGAATTTTTTCGAGAAAGACAACATCGCCCTCAGAAACGCGGTACTGCTTGCCACCATTTTCCAGAATAGCGTACATCAGTTACACCTCCATTGCAAGGTACTCGCCAAACCCAGGCAGTCTGGACAGACATTTTCAAGCCCGGCTTGAGCGGTTAAAACTCCAACACTTATAATACCACAGCCAAATCAGTCAAGCAACAACAAACCCGCTGGCAGCGGCAATTTTTTTTCGTTTTTTCGCGTATAAATCCCCGTCCTGGTAATTGCGAAATCTGCAGGGTCCCGCTCCGGGAAACAAACAGCCGCAATATTATCCGGCCTGACGGAACGCTGATTGTCAACTTTCAGCAATAATGTCAGTTGTGCTTCCTTCTGGTCAGCAGCTAGGAGATAGTCTCCCGCCGCCTGGGCAACGCAATGCAAATCGGGCAGAGAAGCGGGAAGCTCAACGCGATAGGCTACAGCATCAACCAGGGCGGTTATTTTGGGATATGTATCAGCAACCGGTGCAGCAGTCAAGACAGACAACCCCCGCGGCATGACTTTATTGAGCCTCGCAACGACATTCTCTTCCTCTGTTTCCAGGAAAACCTCCAGCAATTCCCTTTCCCCCTGGAACCCCGTTGCCAGGGGCAAGGCAAACCGCATCCGGGGCCGGGGATTATAACCTTTAGTCATTTCCAGGCGCATCCCCGCCAGGCGAAAAATACGCCACCACAATTGCTGAAAATCAAGATGGGCGATAAAAGCCATGGGGCCTTTTTTTTCATAGCACAAAATTAATCGCATGGGACTTTTCCCCCTCTCTTGAGCGGCTTCACTGCAAATGCCCCGCACACGCCGCAGCGGGAACAATCTGCAAAAGTACAATCCCTGGTTACCTGAGTCTCCTTGGCTTTGGCCAGTTCCCGCAGTAAAAAGTCTTTGGAAACACCTATGTCAATATGGTCCCAGGGAAGAACAGCTGCCAGGTAAATCTCCCCCGTCGACGCCCCCACATCTATACCCGCCTCGTCAAAGGCTTCTTCCCAAAGCCGGGGGCGAAAGTGCTCACTCCAGGCGTCAAAGCGGCAGCCCTTTTGCCAGGCGAGAAAAATTGCCCTGCCCAGCCTGCGGTCACCCCGGGCCAGCACTGCCTCCAGCTTGCTTTCCTCCCAGTCAGAGGTCTGCACCTTGTACAGAGGCGGCCGCAAATTATCCAGGAGCAGGCGCTGCCGCCTTTCCACCTCCTGACGCGCCAACAGAGCCTCCCATTGAAAAGGCGTATGAGGTTTGGGAACAAAGGTGGACACAGCCACAGAGATTTTCAGCCGCCCTTTCTTCCCTCGGGTTTCCCGGTACAGCCGTTCCAGGCCGCGAACCAGGCGGATAATGCCGACAATATCCTCATCGGTTTCTGTAGGCAACCCCAACATAAAATACAGCTTCAGGCTGTCCCAGCCATTTTCAAAAGCTTTGCGGGCAGCATTAAAGATATCCGCTTCGCTGACGTTTTTATTGATAACATCCCGCAACCGCTGGCTGCCAGCCTCCGGCGCCAAGGTAAGGCCGGTCTTGCGCACTGCCTTCGTCAGCCGGGCAAGTTCCACACTGAAACTGTCGACGCGCAGGGAAGGCAGGGACACGCTGGTTCCCTCTGAAGCCATTAAATCTTTCACCAGTTCCTCGATTTGCGAATAGTCGGCGCTGCTCAAGGAAGAAAGACTGACCTCACTGCTGCCGGTATTTTTGAGCAGCTGCATTCCCTGTTCTGCCAGCTGCGCCCGCGGCCGTTCGCGAACAGGGCGGTAAAGCATTCCCGCCTGGCAAAAACGGCAACCCCGGGCACAGCCCCTGCAGATTTCAATGCTGACCCGATCGTGAACCGGCTGCACCAGGGGGACCACCAATTTGCGCGGCAGGGGATGGCAGCCAAAGTCTTTGACAATTCTCTTCTTAAGGGGCGGAAAGTCTCCCAGGGGTTTCAGCCCCCTGTACACACCTTTTGCATCATAGGCCGGGGAATAAAATTTGGGCACGTAGATTCCTGGTATCGCCGCCAATTTAGCCAGGGTATCCTCTTTGCCCAGGCCCCCCTTCCTGGCTTCTTTCACTGTTTCGGCAATTTCCAGGACGATTTCCTCTCCTTCCCCCAGGACGAAGGCATCGATAAAATCTGCCAGGGGTTCGGGATTCATTGCCCCGGGTCCCCCCGCCAGCACCAGGGGGAAATCGCTTCTTTCAGGGGCATAGGGCGAAAGCCCTGCCAAATCCAGCATATTGAGGATATTGGTATATCCCAATTCATACTGCAAAGTAAAGCCGATGATATCAAAGGTATGCAAAGGAGTCTTTGTTTCCAGGCCATAGAGAGGCAGATTGTGCTCCCGCATCTTTGCCTCCATGTCCGGCCAGGGGGCAAAAACCCGTTCTGCCTGTGCCCAGGGGATATCATTGATGATCTCGTATAAAATGTGAAACCCCATGTAGCTAAAGCCTATTTCATAGACATCAGGAAAGGCCAAAGCAAAGCGAAGCTCCACTTTCCCTTGCTCTTTTTCGACAGAATTGATTTCATTGCCTACATAGCGGGCAGGTTTCTCCACATAGGGCAGAATTAACTTGAGCTTATTCCACATGCGCTATTCCTTCCTTTCCCCCAGTTCCTTCACCGCCTCCTGGAGGGATCTTTGACCGGTTCCCGCCAAAATAAGCTTAAGGAGTTGGTGCTCAGTTAAAGTGCCGGCAAGGGCATAAGCCT
>JAKORA010000007.1 GCA_029778075.1 Bacillota bacterium
ATGCCGGCCGGTCCTCAGTGCCTCCTGAAAAACACCCTGAAATCCTTAGGATTCATTGCGTGCTTAAGTTTTCAAAGAATGTGTTTTTCAAGGAGGCACTAATTATTTTTTTTGCCCTATTTAAAGGCAGTATCAAACTTACAGGTTTCGGTGTAAGATAAAGATTATCATTTTCATTATCTGCATTAAATAGCGCTATAACGGTGTCAATCGTGTCTCAGGAGGCAACTTGCTCAAAAATTATATTTGACATATGTTCATTAACGGTTTAAAATTATATTTGACATATGCTCATAATTTTCATTGAATAGGGGAAAATACCGTGGGTGCTT
Source organism: Bacillota bacterium (assembly GCA_029778075.1). GTDB lineage: Bacteria > Bacillota > Dethiobacteria > DTU022 > UBA8154 > UBA9862. The sequence continues at coordinate 333 of JAKORA010000007.1, forward strand.
TGAGAATGATAAGCAGATGTTTAAAAAAATACTGCCATGGATGGGGGAGAGAGAACTGAAGATCGCCATTTGCTCGCAAGGACCGGGATTGGATTGCGTAGTGGACCAGCGTTTTGGACGATGTTTTTATTATGTTTTGGTCAGTGCCGATCAAAAGCAGCATCAGGCCGTTCCGAACCCAAGTGTGGGGGCGTCGGGAGGCGCTGGTGTTCAAGCGGCGCAGTTTTTAGTGGATAAAGGTGTAAATACGGTACTTGTCGGTAACATCGGGCCGAAGGCTCTTGCTGTATTGAATTCAGGGGGTGTCAAAGTCTATACAGGAATCAGCGGGACAGTGGCGGAGACCCTGGAGCAGTTTCAGCAGGGTAAGTTAAGGCTTGTTGCCGAATCCACGGTTCCTTCCCATTTCGGCCTTGGGAGAGGAGGCGGCGGGAGAAGAAGAGGTTTCCGGTAACCGGTATAAAAAGTAAGGAGGTAGTGAATATGCCGGGTTTTGATGGCATGGGCCCATTGGGTGACGGACCACTAACGGGTGGAGGGCGCGGTTATTGTATTTCGCCTGTTAGCAAAAGAAGGGCTTCTTTACCTTTTTTCAACAGGCGTCCCGGTTATCTGTTTTTGAATTTATTTCGTTTGTGCCTGGGTTTAAGGGGAAGAGGCCGGGGTGGCGGCCGGAGACGCCGCTACTGGTGGTAGATGATAGTGGTAGATGATAATGGTAAAAAATACTTGGAAATGGAGGTGCTGAAAAATGCCTGGAGGAGACGGTACTGGACCGATGGGTTTTGGACCGGGAACTGGACGGGGTGCAGGTTACTGCTATGGATATTCCCTGCCTGGTTATACAAACCCTGTTCCGGGGTACAGAGGCTGGCGGGGATTCGGTTATCCCCATCCGCGGCCTTATAGAAGAGCGGTCCCCAGCGAAAAGATGTTCCTGGAAAGGCAGGCAGAGTATCTGAGAGAACAGCTCAGGATGCTTGAAGACAGGCTCGAAGATATTAGCGGGCCTAAAGATAAACAGTAGCATTGTCCAGAGAGGTAATTGTTTTTCCTTGTCGCAGGAAAGATCTTCTTTCGAAAAGATGGAGGGTATGGCGGCAATTACGAGTGTTAAGACTTAAAAAATAAAAAAGCAGGAGGATTGAGTCAGTTATGCCGTCTGAACAGGAAAAACTTCCGGGAATAAACAGGCTTCTGGAAAATAGATATCGCCTGACTCCTCAACGGAAGTCCGTACTGCTGGCGCTGACCAATGCCGGGCGGGGCGAGCATCCTTCTGCCGAAGAAATTTATCGTTATGCCAAAAAATATTATCCAAGCATCGGGTTGGCCACGGTATACCGGACCTTGGAACTTTTTACGAATCTTTCCATTGTCCAGAACCTGGTTTTGGAGGACGGGTGTACCCGCTACGAACTTAAACGCGACCTGATGCACTGCCACCTGATCTGTCTTTCCTGCGGCAAAATATCTGAAGCGGACGGCGCATACTCGGAGCAACTGTTGTCAGGCAGTCACGGCTTTAAGGTTACCTCGTGCATTGTCCAGTTTTTTGGTTATTGTGATAAATGTTACGAAAAAAAGACCTAAAGAAGGTTTTCGCTCGCTTTTTCCGGATATACCTGAATATGGTTGCCGGTTTAAGTGCAGAAATGGAGAGATGGAGATGATTATAGCTGTTGCCAGCGGCAAAGGTGGGACGGGGAAGACAACTGTCGCCGTTAACCTTGCCATGGCCTTAAAGCAAACGGAAAAGCTTCAATTTATAGATTGCGATGTGGAGGAGCCCAATGCCCATATTTTTTTAAAGCCTGCTCTTGATACTTCGGAAAAGGTAAACATTCCTGTCCCTGAGATAAATGAGGAAAAGTGCACTTTCTGTGGGCGTTGCGGGGAAGTGTGCGCCTTTAATGCTCTGGCTGTGCTTAAGGAGCATGTCCTGGTTTTCCCTGAACTCTGCCATGGTTGTGGCAGTTGTTCTTATTTTTGCCCGCAGAAAGCCATTACCGAAACGCCCCGCTGTATCGGTGTTATGGAAAAGGGGTCCGCTCAGGGGATCGATTTCCTGCATGGACGTCTAAATCCCGGTGAAGCCATGTCGCCGCCCTTGATCAATGCCGTCAAGAGCAAGATGGATTCCGGCAAAGTCGTTATCATCGATGCCCCGCCCGGGACATCCTGCCCGGTAGTAGCAGCGGTGAAAGAAAGCGACTTTTGCCTGCTCGTTACCGAGCCCACTCCCTTTGGCTTAAACGACCTGGATATTGCTGTGCAGATGCTTAAAAAAATGGCGATTCCTGTCGGCGTGCTCATTAACCGTTCTGACATCGGTAACAATTGCGTAGAGGATTACTGCAGGCAAGAGGGTGTTCCAATCCTGATGCATATCCCCTGGGACAGGGAGTTGGCCCG
>JAKORA010000076.1 GCA_029778075.1 Bacillota bacterium
AAATCGGACTTGAAGTGCCGGATAGATTAATACCACCCGAGATTAAATAGTATGTCGCCGCGGATTTTCTGTCTGCACCTAAAAAAAATTTTAGTCCTGGCTACGGCCGTTATTATGGCCATAGCCGCCTATCTTTTTTTAGGGCCTCGGTTTTCCTTTCTGGTACTGGAAATCCCCGAAACAGGAGAAATAGTCTGGGCTGCGCCTCTGTCCCATGATGAACACTTTCAGTTACGCTACATTCACTCTGTGGATTTGTTACCGGTTTATGAGACCTACACAGGCGACAATATGCAGCTGGTGCTTGTGGAAACCCGCTTTCGATCATGGGGTGCAGGATTGGGATATATGAACGAAGGAGTTCTTTCCGGCGAGAACGGCTGGACGGTTATTAAAGCGATGCAACGTCAAGTGGGGGTTGTCTCTTTAAGGGTAGGGACAATTGCTGAACATACCTTGCTTTATCGCGGGAAGGAGATCCGCCTGCGCGATTATGTGCCTGCCCAGACCCTGGTTCATATCCGTCTAAGGAAAATATTTCCTCATACACATTTGTGGCGGGAGGAGAAAACATGAAACTGAAACTGGATAGTAATAAAAAACACTATACATCTTCAGTAATTCTGGTTGTGGCGCTGGTACTGGCCGCTTTCCAGCTTTATACCGCCGGAGTTTCTATGTTAACGGCCTGGATCCAGCGTGATATACACATCGTCTTAATTATCATTCTGGTATTTTTAATTTATCCGATAACAAAAAAAGGAGAACGGGAAAAAGCCACCATTTTTGACTGGTTTTTAATTCTGCTGGCTCTGGCATCAGGCGCTTATATTATTTTCAATTACCAGGCGATTGTGTTGCGCCTGGGAACACCCACGAGAATGGATATCGCTTTCGGCATAATCATGATCCTTTTAATCCTGGAGGCAGTGCGCCGTTCTACAGGCTGGGTGCTGGTAATTATTGCCGGAGTTTTATTGCTCTATAACTTCATAGGTCCGTGGATTCCGGGGATTCTGGGTCACAAAGGATACTCGCTGAGCCGTGTAGTATCACAGATGTATCTGACTACCGAAGGTATTTTCGGCACTCCGCTGGGAGTCTCTGCCAGCTACATTTTTCTGTTTGTTTTCCTGACTTCTATGCTGGAGAAGATTGGGATGGGAGATTTCCTTTTGGAGTTTGCCATGGCCGTTATGGGACGATATGTCGGGGGGCCGGCTAAGACTGCTGTTGTTGCCAGCGGCCTTATGGGCACTATCTCCGGCAGCGCCGTGGCCAACGTAGTAGGTACCGGCACTTTTACCATACCCCTGATGAAACGTAACGGTTATCTGCCTTATTTCGCCGGAGCGGTGGAAGCCTGTGCCTCCTCCGGCGGTCAGTTGATGCCTCCAATTATGGGTGCGGCGGCTTTTATTATTGCCGAATTTCTGGGCATTCCCTATATCAGTGTGGTTATCGCCGCACTTATCCCGGCTGTTCTTTACTACTTGGGAGTCCTTTCCGGCGTTCATTTTGAAGCCTGCCGCCTGGGGCTGAGAGGCCTGCCAAGAGAACAGCTACCAAATACGTGGCAGGTTCTGAAAAAAGGCTGGCCTTACCTCATTCCCATCGCCGTGCTGATCTACTTTTTGGGGATACTCCAGTACACACCAATCCGCTCTGGTTTCTATGCCATTGTCACCGCTGTTGTCGTCTCTTCATTTAAGAAGGTGACTCGCCTTAACTGGGAACGCTTTAAGGATGCAGTGCTGGCAGCAGCGCAAAACACGATCGCCGTA
>JAKORA010000077.1 GCA_029778075.1 Bacillota bacterium
ACGCCTGCGAGCAGGACCAACCAGAGAACACTGTTTAAAGCTGTCGCTCCGACCCCTTCCCGCGCCTGGTCTCCTTCTCTCCCCAGGAAATAGGCGGCGACCGAATCACTAAAGAGGGCTATCGATCTCTCCGCACCTTCTCTGGTATTTTCGTGGCTTCCCACCTCTACCAGCATGGCCAGGGGCAGCATATCCTGATTGTAATTACCCCTGGCCATAAAAATACCTTTGATTAATCCGGGATAGCGTTCGTCGGTAACATTTTTAAGGCCTTCGGCAAAATCCCTGTTAGCCTGAAGGTTTTGGTTTTGACGGCCAACTACAAGTTGCAGCTGTACAGTGGGCTGGCCTTCAACAGTTGCAATATACTCCTCCGCCGGAACAGCATCGCGGTGGATATCAAATAATGCGCTAACCCCTTCGTTTAAAAATTCTTCCGCAGTTCTCCTTGATCTGTTGTAAGCACCGGCATCATGGGGAATATGGGTATCCCCTGAGTGTTTTACATGCAACCCTTTTTCCCGCAGGGCTTCAGTAAAAGCTTTACCCACTTCCAGGATACCACCCCCCTGAGTAATGCTTTCCGTTCCATCCGAAGGCACATATGATTCGGCTCCGTGGGAGTGATACACACCTACTAAAAAAGGTTTCGTTTGCTGTTGTGGTTGTCCTGCAAAGAAGGTTTCACTCCCACGCTTTAAAGGAATAGATTTTAAAACCTCTTCCACGCTTATTTCCAAAAGCTTGATATCTTCGATAAAATGTGCCCAGGCGATATCCCCCTCCAGCTTTTCCACGCGATAGAGCTTATTCGCGCTGTTAATGTACTCGTCACCTGGATGAATAATCCTTGCCGTACGCATAATCGTTTCCCCGGACTTGATATCTTTCATAGTGTAAAATCCATCAACTCGCTCATCCAATTCATTGAGCTCGAAATAATCTTCTGCGGATGCGCCCAAGGTATTACCGAGCAACAAAATCATTACAATAACCAGAGATAACAGCATTTTTTTCCCGCTTATCATAGCAACTATTTTAACACCTACCCGTAAGAATTGTGAAAAAGTGAAAATAGCTCTATTCCTCGTTATGGTTTTCCCCGCCCTCGTCTTTTTTATCTGTTTCCTTTACTCCAAGACTTATTTTTTCTGCCGTTTCCCCCACTAATTCAGCCAGTCCGAGAGCGATTAAGCCGGCTATAACTACAGCATCGAAAACTCCCGCTCCCCCGATGGCTATCGATGACCTGGCATCAAGCAAAGTATTTTCAATTTGGGCAACGATATCATTTACAAAGATGGCCATGGTGCCTGCAATAAAGGAGCCCCTTCTGCTCCTGCCGGTAATATAAGCAACCAGTCCGGCAATAATGGCCATCACATATAACGGATCCATAAAGAAGTTATAGGTGGGTTCTACAGGCATGATCTTCGCCGCAAAATATACAATCACTGCCGTAATCAAAAGCGCTGTCACCGATCTGCTTATTTCAGTTTTCTCGGCCTTACTCCAGAGGTACGCAACTAGAATTATGGGCACAATACCGCCGCCCAGGTTAATGCTTACACCTCCCAAAAGCGGAATATCCGGTAAAAAACCGCCCACGATCATGGCGATAAGAAAGAGCAGAGCAGCGCGGTCGCTTAACCGCAACCTGTCCAAAGCCCTCTGTGCAAAACCAAAATAGATTACAATGGCAACGGCCAAAAGAAGTAACATGCCGATATTCACAGATATTATCTCCCCTTTTATGACACTTTTCTGCTACGATAGTAGAATAACCCTAATCACATTATTTATTCTTTTTATAAACGAAAACGGACCTTGTTAAAAAAGTCCGCTTTGCAAAGTAAAAGATTTATTTTTTATTAAATTAGCATTATAGCCAACTTGTTGTTTCTCTTTACACAAACCGGGAGATATATGTCAGGAGGAGCAAGATTTTTATTCCTTGCTCGTATCGGCATTGCTGTTTTCATTGTTAAAAAGATCCCCGAAAACATCCCCAAGGGTTACGTTCTGATTTTCGTTCTCCTTGGCCAAAGAGTGAGCGGTCAGGTCTCTTGGCGCGGGACGTGCCTTTTTGATACTCAAGCTGATCCTTTTGTTCTCAAGGTTTATATCCAAAATTTTGGCTTCAACCTCTTCCCCTTCTTGAATGATCTCGGAAGGGTGCTTTACATGGAAATCAGCCATCTGAGAAATATGGACCAGGCCTTCTACTCCCGGGATCAGCTCAACGAAAGCACCAAAGTTTACAATTCTGGTTACTTTGCCTTTTATAATATCTCCGATCTTGTATTCTTCGTTTACCTTTGACCAGGGATCAGGCTGAGCCTGCCTGATACTCAAGCTGATTCTTTCCCGTTCCGGAATGATTTCCAGCACCTTTACTTTAATTTGCTCGCCGACTTTCAGGACATCCTGAGGGTGCCCAACTCTCTGCCAGGAGATCTCGGAAATGTGCACCAATCCGTCAATGCCGCCCACATCTACAAAGGCGCCAAAATCTGTCAGCCTTTTAACAACTCCCTCTACAATTTCTCCGGCTTTCAATTTTTCCAGGGTTTCGCGTTTTTGTTGCTCGGCTTCTTCTTCCAACAACTGCTTTCTAGACAGGATGACCTTATCCCGGTCCTTGTTTAACTCGATAACTTTGAAGGAAAATTCTTGTCCCATGAACTGTTGAAAATCAGGGATATAGCGAACGTCCACCAGCGATCCGGGCATAAAACCTTCAATTCCGCCGCCCAGGTCAATAATAATGCCCGCTGGTACGATTTCTTTGACAATTCCTTTCATCGTTAAGCCGTTCTCAACGGCTTCCACCAGTTCTTTCCAGCGCCTTTCGCGCTGGAGGCGCTTTTGGGAAACAATAATTTTGTCTTCCTGGTAGTTGACCTTTAAGATTAAAAGATCAACATCATCTCCAGGTGAGAATTTGTCTTTTAAGGTAGTTTCCCCTTCCAGGAAAACCTCGCTGCGGGGGAGTACTGCCTCCGACTTATAGCCGATGTCGACCATGGCCTGATCTTCCTCTACCAGGACGACTTTCCCTGTTACCACATCACCGGGATGATAAACCCTTCCCTCCGCTTCCTGGTAGGAAATGACCTCCCCTGTTCTGGCTTCCAAATTACCGTTTTCCATTTGAACCATAACCTCCTTTATCGTCCAGGGTGGGGTTGAAGCCCCGGCAGCAACCCCCACACTATTGATTCCCATCAGCCACTCTGCCGAAATGTCCTTTGCACCAGTAATCTGATGGGTTTTTACTATTTCACGGCAAACCTGCGTTAGCTTGCCGGTGTTGGAACTCTTTTCGTCCCCCACGACAAGCATCAAGTCTACCGTTGAAGCCAATTTAGCAGCAGAATCCTGCCTGAGAGCAGTTTCTCTGCAGATGGTTGGGCATATCTTTAAATCAGGGTTATTATTTTTTAAAATTTCTGCTACTTTATAGAAACTGTCTTCGCGCTGGGTAGTTTGGGAAACCAATACAGCTCTGGTGTTGAGTCGCATTTTTTCAACCATTTCCAGATCATCGGGTTCTATGACCCTGGCTTTACCCTCTGTCCAACCCAGGACAGCTTGTACTTCGGGATGCTGTTTGCTTCCGAAAATAAGAATCTCATAACCATCTGCAAGATAACGCGAAGCGATCTTCTGCAGGCTCCTGACATTTGGACAGGTGGCATCAATTATTTCCAGATCTTTTCTCTCCTGGAGAAACTTCAGGGTTTGCGGTGAAATACCGTGGGTGCGAATGATAACAGTACCGCTATCAAGTTCTTGCGGGTTATCGACTGACTTGACCCCTTTTGAGGTTAAATAATTAATAACTTCGTCATTGTGTACCAGCGGTCCTAAAGTACTTACCTTTTTACCCCTGTTAACTGCTTCCAGTGTCAACTCCAAAGCTTTTTTTACCCCGTTACAAAAACCGGCGTGTTCCGCTAGAAAGACTTGCAATAAGTCGTGCCTCCCTGTGTTTACAACAACTTACTGATTTCTTCTCTAATCCGCGAACTTGCTGTTTCCAAAACTTTACCTCTTATTTTACCCTCTTCATTAAAATATATCAAAGGGCCAATCTTAACTTCAACTGTCCCAAATATTTTCCTGGGCCATTTGACAGCTACGGGTAAAACTGGCTTTTTGCTCATTAAAGCGATTAAAGCAGCACCGTTATGGAGCTCTCCCAGCTCGCCGTTTCTGGCTCTGGTCCCCTCAGGGAAGAGACCCAGTATACCTCCTTCTTCCAGTAGCTTCAAGGCATGCTTGATAGCACCCAAATCTGCTTTGTTTCTTTTTACGGGAAATGCTCCGAGCTTTTTAATCAGGGCTCCCAGGATAAAAACTTTGAAAAGCTCCTCCTTGGCCATAAAATGGATCCTGTTTTTCCCGGATAACACGCATCCTACCATAGGAGGATCAAACCAGCTGGTATGATTGGCGCAGATAATATAAGGTCCCTGCGGAGGCAGGTTATGCAATCCATGAACATTTAGTGAATACATACATTTAAAATATAAAGTGAAAAGTCCCTTTGCTATCCGGTAAAACAGCATCTTAGTAGCCCTCTGGATTATTCATTTAACCTTTTCTTCCCCGCATTCTTTTTGTTTACCTTTGCGAATTACGGACAAAACTTTTTCCACGACCTCTTCCAGGGTATAAGGTGTAGTATCAATAACTAACGCTTCTGGTGCAATCTTAAGCGGTGCTTCTTCCCTTTCCTGGTCAATACGGTCTCTCAAGGCAATTTCTTTGTACAGTTCCTCATAGCTGACATCAAGCCCCTTGGCACTCATCTCCAGCCAGCGCCTCCTGGTACGTTCAGCCGGGCTGGCCGTTAGGAAAAACTTGTAATCAGCATTAACAAGGACGTTTGTTCCAATGTCTCTCCCTTCCATGACAATCCCATTGCTTTTCTCCGCCAGTTCTCTCTGCAAAAGGACCAGTTCTCTTCTTAGTTCAGATGATTTGGCTACCACAGAAACATTTTGATTGACCAAGGGACTGCGGATCTCTTCAGTGACATTTTCTCCGTCCAAATATATTAAAGTACCTTCCTGGTCGTTATATTCCACTTCCAGTTTACAGGAACGGATCAGTTCCACCAGTAATTTGCCGTTGCTAAGATCTATACCTTTTTTTAAAGCTTGCAAAGTAACAGCACGATACATGGCTCCTGTATCCAGGCATTTAAATGCCAGCCGGCGTGCAACCTCTCGGGCTACACTGCTCTTACCGGCTCCTGCCGGCCCGTCAATTGCGATCTGCATTAATCCCTTCACTCCGCTTTAATGCTTTTGGCTTCGTCCATAAAAATAAATTTACCGGATATCTTCTCGCTGTGCGCATTTAACCGCCTAAATGGAAAATCTGCGCAAAATGAAAAGAAAACCCGGTTGCTGAAAATGTTTTTATAACCCCTTTAATAGCCCGCACCTTAACACCTTGCACCTGTTACCACCTCATAGAGAAAAAGAAAGGCCTCCTATGCAATAATATACTAGAATAAAACATTTGACAACCCTAAGATCGGAATTATTAAATATTCATGGTACAATCCAGGCCAAAAGATCTCTTTCTCCAAAAGTTTGTATCTCATATCCTTCTTCAGGCGCCTGCAGTTTACCGTAAATCTTTACAACTCTGACCGTGGCGGGAATATCGCCCGGGACTTCACCGATCACCTCCAGCAGATCTCCCGGTTGAACATTAACATAAAGATTTTCCTCGCCGAGCTGCCCAACGACCTGATTATTAACCAGTAAATAAAGTGTACATGCTTTTCCCGGGGGCTCTTCTAGCTCTAAAACAAGGGCGATCTCATCCTGGACCGGATCCTCCGTCAGCATTCCGCCACTCGTTCTTCTACCCATGACATCCTGGACATCTTGCTGTACAGGTGTTCCTTCGGCCCTGTCCGTCTTACTCAAAAATTGGCGCAAGTTGCCGTTCATCAGCATGGCCTGGACAATAAATAATGCTACGACAAGTGTCAGAGCAATGCGAAAAATAACCTTTTCGACTGCAGTTACAAAACGTTGTAACCATCGATCGAAATCCATGAAATATAAAGCCCCCTTTTCCCTATATCTTTATGCAAAAAGAGGGGCTTTCATACCTGATCTTCCCTTTATTTAACGGTTTTCTCTTAAACGCAGCATCAACCTGTTTTGAAAGAGCTCGTTCATCTTAAAGAGCAATCTTTCTATTTCTTTGCCGCTTAAAATCAAGTTGCCGGGTTCCAAGATTTCAATGCGCCTGAACTCTTCACGAAAGACAAAACGGAGAAGATCCTCCAGCGAATCGGAGGATACGATCAGTTCCAAAGGAGCAAAGGCAATTTCTTCATCCATTTCTTCATCATATACACTGTATACCTCGCCCAAATCTATATTCTCAATGTTTATCCCCTGCAGGGGAACGTTCTTCCACAAAGCGACCTGCTGATCTCTTAACTCCTGTGCAACGTTTTCTGTTCTTTTCCCACCGAAAAAAAAGCGTGCCGGCCTGGGTTTACCTTTATAATCAAATCTTACCCTGAACTTCAAGCGGGAATAGACACCTTTTAACGCTTCGTTTTTCTCTTCTTTTTCCCGGGAATTTATTTCAGATTTAAGCATCTCTTGATCCCTTTCTTTTTTTAACTATCTCCCCAGTGTTTATTCTCTAATCTGTGCTTTAATCTCTTAAATTATGATCTTCGCGGTAATTTAATTCGCCGAAACATCACTATTTCCTGCTAAAAGGAATGATATAAAAAAATTATTAGAAAATTTTTTGCAAATGACACACGTCATTGAACAGCTCAAGGTATGAGTTCCTCCGATTATCATACAGAATGGTGGTAAGCGAACCGGGAAATAGGATTAGAGCGGCAAACCGTGAAAAAGGCACTTTCAAAATATCGGCCACCAAAACTTTAATGGCTCCGCCATGCGTTACAATGGCCAAATCTCCCTCCTGCTCTACATTTAAAAGCTCATTGTAACTCTCCAGGATCCTCTCCCGAAATTGTTTAAAGGTTTCTCCGCGGGGAATGCTTACTGTTTCAGGGTCAACCATCCACCGGTCAATTATTTTTCGCTCATTTTCGTTCAGCTCAGTGTATTTCTTTCCTTCCAGACTGCCGAAGGAAATTTCACCCAGTTTCTCGACAATACAGGGCGTTAAACCGTGTACGGCGCCAATAATCTCCGCTGTTTCCCGGGCACGCGAGAGAGGGCTCGAATACACGGCGGTGAGTTCCTTCTCCTTTAATCTCCTGGCAAGAAGCTGAGCCTGTTTTTTACCCTTTCCGTTTAAAGGAACATTTTCCCTGCCCTGAAAACGCTTCTCCAGATTCCAGTCTGTCTCACCATGTCTTATTAAATAAATCTTTTGCACAGATTAACACCTCTGCTTGTCCTAAATGTCCCTTAAGGCTTAAGCTCCACCAGGGCATAAAGCCTGCGGATCTCTTCCCCGGTCAAAGCCCTGTAGTCGGAAGGTTGAAGCCCGTCAAGATTCAAAAAGGCATAGGAGATTCTTTTAAGGGAGATAACAGGGTGTCCAACAGCCTGGCACATTCGCTTAACTTGTCTTTTTTTGCCTTCATGAATAGTAATTAACAGTACCGTTTTCTTTTTGCCCGCTGAAATAACCTTGACCTTTGCCGGTGCTGTCCGCCCCTCTTCCAGGATTATTCCTTTTTGGAGCTGGAGCAGCTTTTCTTCTAAAGGACGCCCTTTGATCGTAACCTGGTAGGTTTTTTTAACACGAAAACGGGGATGTGTGAGCCGGAAAGCCAACTCCCCGTCATTTGTCAACAGAATCAGCCCTTCTGTATCCATATCCAGCCTGCCCACAGGAAACAGCCCCTTTCTAACATTCCGGGGGAGAAGATCCATTACTGTGGGCCGGCCGAAAGGATCCCGAACCGTGGAGAGATAACCGACGGGTTTATACAGAAGGTAATATTTTCTCTCCGGGGTGTTTTCCACAGGGATATTATCCACTTCAACCCTGTCGCGCCGGATATCTATCCTTATTCCCGGCTCACTTACCGGGATGCCGTTGACTTTTACTCTGCCCTCAGCGATCAGCCTTTCTGCAGCACGGCGGGAAGCCAGGCCGCTCCTGGCAAGATACTTGGGTAATCTAATTAGTTCACTTGTCATAGCGTAATTATAATATAATTATCAGCCAAAGACCAGATTGCATATAAATATCGCGGCAAGAATCCCTGCTGCATCAGCTATTAAACCTACAGCCAGGGCATAGCGTGTTTTTTTGATGCCAACCGCACCAAAGTATACCGTAAGGACAAAAAGCGTGGTATCAGTGCTCCCCTGCATTGTAGCAGCCATACGGCCCAACAGCGAATCAGCGCCAAAAGTATTCATTATTTCGGCGGTAATGGCCAGGGCGCTGCTCCCCGAGACAGGCCGCATAAAGGCCAGGGGTAAGATTTCCGCCGGAATACCAAGGAGTTGGATTAGGGGCTCCAGTAACCTTGTAAAAAAATCCATGGCACCGCTGTCCCTGAACAGGCCGATAGCGACCATCATACCCACCAGAAAGGGAATTAATCTTACCGACATCCCAAAGCCTTCTTTGGCTCCTTCTACAAATGTTTCGAAAAGTTTCACCTTACGAAAGTAAGCATAGAGCAGCGCCAGCAAAATTAGACCCGGGACAACCCATATAGAAATAATGTTAAGAATAGCAAAAAGGCTCATTCTCTACCCCCGGCAACTGTTCAAGGATCAGGTAACTGTTGTTAACCTTTGGGCTTTAGAGTATGGGCTTTAGAGTCCGGAGCCATGTAATTTCCTATAGTTTTACAGCGGTTGTAGCGACGAAAGAGACGATCGGTTACAATGGCAACAAACGTCGAACACAAAGAAGCAATGAGTGTCGTCCCGATTATATCTCCCGGGTTTAAGGCCCCTGTTGCCGCCCTTAGAGCAATCACCGTCGTGGGAATAATGGTCAGCCCGGCGGTATTTATGGCCAGAAATGTGCACATGTCGTCTGTAGCTGTATCTGGCTTACTGTTTAAATTTTGTAGCTCCTCCATCGCTTTAATCCCGAAAGGTGTAGCGGCATTACCCATGCCCAGAAGATTGGCGCTCATATTCATAAGCATAGCATTCATGGCCTTATGTTGTCGCGGAATGCCTGGAAACAGCCAGTAGGCCAGCGGCTTGAGCAAAAAAATAACGATATGAATAAAACCTGATTTCTCTATGATTTTCATGATACCGAGCCAGAAGACCATAACGCTGATTAAGCTTAAAGCAATAGTTACGGCTTTTTCTGCTGAATTAAAAATAATCGGTGTTACCGCTTCAATTCTCCCGTTCAACCCTGCAAAAACAATAGCCACAACAATCATACCGGCCCAGAGTAAATTTACCACCCTACTTTCTCCCTCCGAGCATTCTTTTGATCCTTTCCCAGAAACTGATTTTTTTAACATCATGTCCGGCAACCAGATCAATTAAACCTACGACTTCCTGCTCAAAGCAGATCTCCAGCTCCCCTAATCTTTCACCCTTGTTGAGAGGAGCTTTTAAAGGTTCATTTAGAATAAAACGATAGGATACTTTGTCCTCCTCCGTCTCCCGGAAAGGATAGCTAAAACTTTGGGAAGCCAGCGCTTCCACTTTTTTGGTCACCCCATCTTCAACTGCTACCGCTTTCAGATACTGCCCCTCCTCCAGGATACATTTATATTGATACTCATTATAACCGTAATCCAGCAGGGCGACAGTATCCTCCCACAATTGCGGCGCATTTAAAACAACAGAGATGAGGCGGCGGCCATTGCGTACGGCTGCCCCGACAAAACAACGGCCGGCCGGTGTCGTCCAACCTGTTTTTATCCCTTCCGCTCCCTGGTACAGAGCAAAAAGCTTGTTCTGGTTGTACAAAAAGCGATCCCATGGGTGCCCCGGCCAGGATATTACTGTCTCTGGCGTAGCTATAATCCGGCGGAATTCTTTCATTCCCATGGCATGTGCGGCTATAGAGGCAAGATCATAAGCGGTGGTGTAATGTTCAGGGTGGTGCAGGCCGTGAGGGTTACGAAAAGAAGTATTCAGCGCTCCAAGTTCACGGGCTCTCTCCGTCATCAACTCCGCAAAACTTTCCACGCTGCCGGAAATATGTTCTGCGATGGCAACGGCGGCATCATTACCGGAACGCAGCATTAACCCCAGTAGCAACTCCTCCAGCGTTTTTATTTCCCCCTCCTCCAGCCAGATTGAAGAACCGCCGGTAGCGGCAGCCCTTGCACTTGTAATTACTTCGTCATCGAGTTGTCCTCTCTCCAGGGCCAGGACAGCAGTCATAATTTTGGTTGTACTGGCGTTAGGTCTAGGCAGATGAGGATTTTTTGCATAAAGGATCCGTCCGCTGTTCCAATCGAGGAGCACTGCCGCTTCAGCCGAAATTTCCGGCACCGCAGTTCCTGCCCCGACTGGGGAATTTAGAAAAAATAAAAGGGACAGCAGCAAAAGGATGGCGATAACTCTTTTTAACATTATCCCCCTCCAGGTTGTCTCAGACCGTTTAATTTGCTTTTGATTTGCTATTGGAGGTTAGTATCATACATATATTTATTCTGTTGTTGCCTTTATTATGATAAAAGTAACGGTTTGGAGTGGGTGGATTAAATTCCGGCTGCTATTCCCCGACTCTGTTTTACAGGCAAGCTATAGCTTAATATTCGCTCTTTTTTCCTCCTCCGGTTTTATGAGCTCTTGCAGATAATGAAGCACCTGCGGGGCAAGGTCAATCAGTCGTTCAAAAACAGCGCTGCGATCGACCGGCAATAGCCTTATTTCACCAGGACCTACCACCAGGAAGGCCATCGGGTGAATGGAGACGCCTCCCCCGCTGCCGCCGCCAAAGGGAAAGGCCTGCTGATTTTGCGCCGGGGCTTTTTTCTCCTCTTCGCCCGCATCGAATTCCGAACCTCCGGTAACAAATCCGAAAGTTACTTTCGATACAGGAATAATGACATGACCGTCAGGAGTCTCTACTGCATCGCCCACTACCTTGGTAACATCGACCATTTCCTTTAAATTTTCCATGGCGGTTATCATCAAGCCCTGAATGGGGTGATCTGCCATACATTATCATCCTCCATAGATATTGATTTTTAGGCCTTATTACTGCTTCATATAAAAGTAAGGTGGAATAATAAATGATGCTGACAATGCTTGCGTAAAATTCAACATGGAAAGAAAAAACAAATCCCTTTGCCCCAAATGACGGGTAAACTAACAAGCGCGGCCTTTGCTCCATAGACAGCACCTGGAATAGGTATCCGGAGACAACTGCCGCCGCCTGCCGGAGTAGTCCTGTCAGCAGTCCTGTCCAGGCAGCTTCACCGGTCCCGACTTTAATTTTAATGTCTATAACTTTCCATCTTGAAGCCAGAGCAAAGCGGCACGCTATAAACAAAAGTTTATGGAGGCGAGTTTTTGTTAATATACCCCAAAAATTTTCCCAGGTGCTCTGTAACGTTAGACCGGAGGCAACTTTTTTCTTAGGGATGAAAATATTTTTTTTAAACCTGCCAATCAAGATTGGCCCAGGGAGATAGAATGCCAATTGGAAAGAGACACTACTATCTTTCCGCAAATTATCAAATGATATTCGTATCTTAAGCGGCAGGAACAGAATGGCGGGTAAAAGAACGAAAAAGAGAAACCATAGATAGAAAGACGGGGGGAGTGCAAAGCGCATAAAAGGCACCTGCTTGATTATATAGTCTTTCTATTTAGTTTCTCCAACTTTAGGAAAAACAGTATCTTCCAACCATAATTTTTTTAACGTTTCCAGTTCAGACTCTTCCTTAAGGCCAAAATACTGCAAAAATTCCTCTGTAGTACAGTACAGCAAAGGCTTACCCAGTGTTTCCTTGCGTCCGGCAACCCTGATTAATCTCCTTTTGAGCAGGTTGTCAATTACCCCGTCAGCCTTTACTCCCCGGATTTGCTCAATCTCCAGCCTGGTTACCGGTTGTTTCAGGGCAACGATGGCCAGCGTTTCCAGTGCAGCGCGGGAAAGAGGGGCGCTGGGATACTCTTCCTCGGCAAATAAACGTTCTACAAATGCTGCCGTTTCCGGTTTGGTTCCGAGTTGGTATCCCTGTTCAGTTTCCAGTAGCACCAGGCCTCTTTCCTCTTTCTCCAGTTCCTTTTTAAGCCACTGCAGGGATTCTTTAATCTCCTGAGGGGTTGTCCCGCATAACCGGCTTAATGTTTCCAGGGATAAAGGCTCATGGCTCAGGAAAAGAGCGGCCTCCAGGATAGCCGTTGCCGGTAGAGCCTGACCCGACTTAGTTCTTTCTTTCATAAAATCAGCCTTCTCCGTTTTATTTTCTTATCATTGGGAGTAACACGGATATTTTCCCGAAGAGCCTACGCTGCTGCAAGGAAATTTTCCCTCTTTTTGCCAGTTCCAGCAGTACAAAAAAAGTGAGCACAATCTCTTTTTTTTCCTTTTTTTCTAAAAAATCATCCAGGTAATAGTTTAATGCTACTTTTTGTTTTATTCTGGAAATGATATCCTGCAGCTTGCGGTTGAAAGGAATTTCCTCGGGCAGGGAAACCGTCTTCGCCTTTGTAACATTTCTCTTTTTTATTTGCTGCCAGGCATCTTTTAAAATATCCGGATCGTGAGGGTAAAGGCTGAATTGCCTGTTAACAATAACAACTCTTGGCAAAGCCGCAGAGCGCAAAAAAATCCTTACCTGCTGCTCCTCGCGCTCTTTTAGTTTTGCGGCAATTAGTTTAATGCGTTTATATTCCAGCAGGCTGCGGACAAGCTCCTCTTTGGAGCCAAAAAAAAGTGCCTCTGCCTCCTCTTCGGGGGAATAAGAGGATTGTTGCGGTAGAAGTAGCTTAGATTTGAGATAAAGCAGCGATGCAGCCATAACCAGAAACTCACCGGCTGGCTCGACTTTAAGCTCCCGCAGCGAATGCAGGTACCGCAGGTATTCTTCCGTTATTTTTGCCAGGGGGATTTCCCAGATATTAAGCTCTTCCTTATTTATTAAATGAAAAAGGAGATCAAAGGGGCCTTCAAAAATCGGGAGTTTTACGACATAGGAATCCTCTTCATTTTTATTTTTTGTAGTCTTTGAAATGTCCAATTATCCTTCCCCCAAAAACTATAACAATCCTATGGCGGAACGAACCTCTTGCATCGTGACTGCGGCAACCTCCCGGGCTTTTTCACTTCCCTTGGCCAAAAGATCATCAATTGCCTGCGGATCTTTTTCCAGTTCCCGCCTTTTCTCGAAGATAGGCGCAAGGTAGCTTTGCATATATCCGGAGAGGTTATTTTTACATTCAACGCAACCTATCTGTCCTTCCCGGCAGGCAGCTTCAATTTTACTTAGCTCCTGCTGATTGAAAATGCGGTGAAAAGCATAAATGCTGCATATCTGCGGGTTTCCTGGATCGTTTTTCCTGATACGCCCGGGATCGGTAATCATCTTTCTTACTTGGGATGGAATTTCCTCCGGTGGAACGGAGATCTCGATAACATTGTTATAGCTTTTGCTCATCTTTCTATTGTCCAGACCGGGAACCAGTTTGTATTCGTTCAGGATAGTGGCTGGTTCAGGAAAAACTTTTTGGTTATAAAGATAATTGAACCTGCGTGCCACCTCCCTGGTAAACTCAATATGCGGGGCCTGATCCTCCCCGACCGGAACAGCGTCGGCTTTGTAAAGAAGAATATCTGCAGCCTGCAGAAGAGGATATCCAAAAAACCCGTAAGTGGCCAGATTGCGCCCCTCAGGCTGCTGTAGCTGTTCCTTGTAAGTAGGCACCCTTTCCAGCCAGGACAGCGGCGTTATCATGGAGAGCAAAAGGTGCAGCTCCGCATGTTCTTTTACATCAGATTGCTTGAAAACTACGGATTTTTCCGTATCGATCCCGCAACTCAACCAGTCTAAAACCATTTCCCTTACATTTGCTTTGATATTTAACGACTCTTCATACGCTGTGGTTAAAGCGTGCCAGTCAGCAATACAGAAAAAGCAGCGGTACTCATCCTGCAGCTTTACCCAGTTTTCCAGGGCGCCGAATAAGTTTCCCAGGTGCAGCTTACCCGTAGGTCTCATACCACTTAAAATAACACCTTTTTTCTCTGACAAAAAGCATCAATCCCTTCCAAATATCATTTATGATCCTATCATTAGGTTTAAAAATTCATCACCAGGAAAGCCAAATAACGGAACAAGTTAATAATAATATTGGAAATTGGAACCAAGATGACTGGCAGCAGCCCGAAAACCAGAAGCAGAATAAGCAAGAAGGGGCCGTAGGGCTCTACTGAATAGTAAAAGCGCAGGTATCGGCCCGGCAGAACTGAAGTGAGTATTTTCGAACCATCCAGCGGCGGTAAAGGAATGATATTAAAAACAGCGAGAAAAACGTTATAAATAACTAAATTCCACATGATCGCTTGTACAAGAGAGCCGGAACCCTGCAAGGTCAAAAAGGCAAGAATAAATGTAAAGAAAAGGCCCAGGAGCAGGTTCATCCCCGGCCCGGCCAGAGAAACCCAGAAAAGGCCTTTCCTGCGGTCCCGGAAATTATGAGGGTTTATGGGAACGGGCCTGGCCCATCCAAATCTCACTATCAGCAGCATAAGCAACCCGATGGGGTCAAGGTGGGCAAGGGGGTTCAATGTCAAACGGCCTTGGTATTTAGCCGTAGGATCCCCCCAGTAATAGGCCATCCTGGCATGGGCATATTCATGGAAAGTAATGGCTATAAGTAAAGCAGGTATGCGCATCAGCAAATCATCAGGGAAAAACCGTAATAACTGCATTGCTCTGCCTCCTATTTCTCAGCGCTCTGTTCTCCTGTTGCTTTCATTAATAAGCTGACCAACTTGAGCTCCTCTTCTTTATTTTTTACCTTTCCCTCCAGAACAGCCTCGTGCAGTTTTGACAAAATCCTATTGAAAACAGGCCCCGGTTTCATTCCGGCCTCCAGAAGATCCTTTCCTGTCACAAAGGGTTTCCTCCCCCTGAGATGCTCCCGGTAATACATGACCTGCTCCCGGATACGGGGTTCAGAGGCCAGAGCTATAGTTAAAAGCTGTCCTTCTTCCGGCAACTCCTTGAAGAGGGCGTAGAGACTTGCCGGACCGACGGTCTCCGTTTTTAACTGCCGCAAAACAGAAGGGACATTGGCCCGAATAGAAAGCAGAGCCAGGCGTTCTTTCCTCTTAAGGCGCATTAAATGGCAGAGAAAATTGATATCACGCTCCTCCAGGTCATAAAAAAGCGCAGAAAGAAAAAGAAGCGTATAATTGCAGCTTCCGGCCTCAGGTTTAAACTTTGCCAGGGCATACTCAAGCTGCTGCAACCTCTCTTTTACCTGCGGAGTGAAAAGGAGCCGCGGAAAAATCTCCTTGAACAGGTTCAACTCATTAAAACGCGTTAGAACCTTCAAGGGCTTCGGCTCTCGAAAAACAAGCCTTACTTCATTATACAGCCTTTCATTGCTTACTTTTTCCCAGAGCCTGTTTCTTATGGCTTTATTCATCAGCGACAGCGAATCTGCTTCGATGTCAAAGCCAAATCTCTGTTCAAACCGTATAGCCCGTATAATCCGCAAAGGGTCATCTACAAAGCTAAGCTTGTACAGCACCCTGATAAGGCCTCTCTCCAAATCCTCCCTGCCACCGAAATAATCGAAGAACATACCAAATTCGCCAGGGTTAAGGGCGCAGGCCATGGTATTGATTGTAAAGTCCCGGCGAAAAAGATCATTCTTAAGGGTGGACTGTTCCACCGCAGGGAGAGCTCCCGGGGCGGCATAAAATTCTTTCCTGGCGGTAACCATATCAAAGACTATTCCGTTGGTCAGGGTAAGAGTGGCCGTGCCGAATCTTTCATAGGATCGTAAGGTTCCCGGCATGACTTTCAGCAAGCTTTTGGCAAACTCTGCGGCAGAACCCTCCACTACCAGGTCTATATCCCGGTTTTCCTGGCCAAGCAGCAGGTCCCTGACAAAACCGCCAACAGCATAGACTTTAAATGATCCCTGCTGGGAACAGTACCCCAGGAGATAAAGCAGGGCCTGCAGTTCCTTGGAAAGTGAGGTATTAATCAGGGGAGTAAGGTTTTTCATTATAACAATCCTTAAAATCCTTAAAAGTTTCATTATTTCTTTCGTCAATTATACCATATAATAACAAAATATAAAATAAAGGCAGGGCAACTTGAAAGCCCTGAGAAACCGTCATCCAGATTTCTGCTCTGGAACCGGAATCTCCCAGTTTCTGCCCCTTGTCCAACTCTTCGATAAAATTTCCCACGTTAACTTTTAAAGGGAGGCAGGCGAACTCCGGGGAGTAATGTACACCAAGCTCAACCGTTTTCCTGGTTATCGGCGGTAGAGGTATCAACTCGTGGCCCGGTTTTTAGAATAGGGTCTTCAGGGCAATCCACAGATTTCCCATATGTGGAAATGTAACTCTCATTCTTTTGTTTCCTCCTTTTCAGCATTTCTATAAACGCTTCCAGCCTGGTAATGATTCCACCTTCCGCCGAATGTTCATCCAGCACCAGGGTTAGAAAGGGTCTTTCCGTACGTTTGTAAGCTCTTTCAATCAGATCTACAATCAACGAATCAGGCCCGCAGGCAAAGGAAACAAGAAGAATAATGCCGTCAACACTGGCGTCATCCAGCAGGTAATAGGCAGAGCCGATAGTTTCTTTGCCAAAAGACCAGAAAATATCTTTCTGCAGCTTTTTCAACACTTGGTTAATCTCCCGATCGGAAAACATTTTGCTGGTTACTATTTCTGCTCCCATTTCCTGCAACTTCGTTATAATATCCATATTGATATACCTATCATAGAGATTATAACTATGCCCAATCAGCCCCAGGCGTAAGGTGCTGTTCTGCTTAAGGGTACGGTCTGTTTTTGTATCCGTCCTGTTAAAAAAAATCTCCTCCGGCTGTAAACCCCGGTGCATCCTGTTTTTAAAACTTTCCTGATTTTCCAGGGCTAGCCTGTAAGCCAAGCGGATTTTCCAGGGATTAAAAGTGAAAACCCTTCCCAGCCTGTACATCTCTTCAGGTACCTCTCCCTTATGCTTGCGGATATCAATATCGACGTTTAAGGCAGGAGGAATTCCCGGTAACTCTTTGACCATATCCGGCAAACCCATAAATTTTGGGCATGGAAACCGGCGCGGCTCCGTACTGACATAGCGGGGAATAAAGAGATAATCAATTTTTTGGTTGGCCAGACTCTGCACATGTCCCATAAACACCTTGACAGGCAGGCAGGTTTCCTCTACTGCTTTAATCCCGCTGTTCAATATTTCCTTGTTTGTTTTCGGCGACAGGATTATTTCCGCGCCCAGTCCTTCAAAGAAAGTGCTCCAAAAAAGAAAATAATCGTAATACAAAAGAGCACGTGGTATACCGATTTTTATTCCCATTATTTACCTCCCAAAAAACAGCAAATCATTTTTCATTTTTCGCCCGGAGGTGCAGTATCAGCATCCCGCGTCTTTAAAATGGAGGGCCTGAATCCCTTTATGGGAACCGGTTTTCTAACCAGCACACTAAACAGTGACCTGACGTCCAAAGGTAACAAAGGCCATAAATAAGGAATCCCCAAAGAGCGAGTAGTGGCAAGCCTGTAAAAAACAATTAAAACACCGGCGATAAAACCGTAAATATTAAAAAGACCCGTCAAAATCAGCAGGAAAAATTGTACCAAACGGTTGGCCAGGCTGAGTTCCCAGCTAGGTGTAGAGAAGACGCCAATGGCTATCAGGCTGATATAAAGCAATACCTCCGGGACAAACACACCGACGGTAACGGCAATGTCGCCGATCAACAATGCTCCTACCAGTCCCAGGGCCGTAGCCAGAGGAGACGGCGTATGGATGCTGGCCATACGAAGGAGGTCCAGTCCCAGGTTGGCCAGGATAAACTGTATGAAAAGCGGTATGGTGGGCGACTCTTTGGGACCGATAAAAGCAAGGATCTCGGGTAGTAAATCCCTGTATTCTACCAGTATGAGCCAAAGAGGTACCAGAAAAACAGATATAAAGACCCCCAGTATACGGACCCAGCGGATATAAACACCAACGATAGGGTTATGGCGGAACTCTTCGGCGTGCTGTAAATGGTGAAACAGGGTTACCGGAGCAATCATTACAGACGGTGAAGTATCGACGATAATGCACACATGCCCTTCTAAAAGGTGAACCGCGGCCACATCCGGCCTCTCCGTATAGCGGATTTCGGGGAACGGGTTCCAGAAGCTCCCAGTAATAAATTCCTCCACCGACTTTTCTGCCATCGGCAAACCGTCAACATCTATTTTTAACAATTTATCCCTGATTTTTTCCAAAATTTCAGGGTTCACAATATCTTCTATGTACAGCAGTGCCACTTCCGTTAAAGAACGCCTGCCCAGTTTAAAGCTCTCCGTTCGCAGCCGGGGATCTCTTATCCTTCTCCTGATTAGTGTAACGTTAAAGAGCAATGTTTCCACGAAGCCGTCCCTGGAACCGCGGGTTACCTTCTCAATATCAGCTTCATCCGGCTCCCGGGAAGGATATTTCCTGGTATCTACAGCTATAATTTTTTGCTCACCGTCAATAAGGAAAATAAGCGGGCCGGCCAGGACCTCTTTGACAGCCTCTTCGAGGTTGTCTATTATTGATATCTCGCCAAAGGGCAGCAATTTTGAAGTTATTTTTTCCAGGGTATTGGGGACAACCTCCTCCTGTTTTGCTTCCAGGAGGGTTTGCATAATCAGAGTAATAATATCGGAGTCGGCAAAGCCGTCGATAAAAATAAAAGCAACCTTCTTGCGGCCGATTTTAAACTCCCTTAACACAACATCAAAACTGATATCCATGCCCAGCTTACGGCTGAAATAAGCGATATTATCTTCAATTTTAAGGTTTACCGGTCTTTTCTGCTCCGTTTTTTTTCGCCTGCCTATATTTAGCCTTTTGGATTGAAGATTATGGCCATAATGAACCCGAAAATTATAGCCGCGGTGATCCCCGTGGATGTTAACTCGAACATTCCCGTCAAAACTCCCAGGATGCCGCTTCTTGCCGCCTCAGCCATGGCGCCTTTGGCCAACGCATTGCCGAAGCTGGAAATCGGCAGCAGCGCACCGGCTCCGGCAAACTCGATCAGGCGGTCATAAAGACCCACTCCCCCTAAAATGCCGCCGGCTACAGTGAAGCCGGTCAATATATGCCCGGGGGTAAAAGGTGTCAGGTCAAATAAAAGCTGTCCAATTACACAGATTAATCCGCCGACTAGAAAAGCTGTCCAGTAACTTCCCAAAACAACACCTTCTTTTACTAAAGCTATATTTAAATTTCCAGGGATACGGCATGAGCAATAGCCGGAATGCTTTCCCTTTGCAAATATGTCGTGGGACTGTGGAGTGCACCTGTGGCCACCAGCAGAACTCTTTGCAGTTCCTTTTTCAACATTTTTTCGTAAAAATAACCCAGGAACACCAGGGCTGAACAGGCACAGCCGCTCCCTCCGGCACCTACCTGCTGATGAGGATAATACAGCAACACCCCGCAGTCGGAATAATTGGGGGTAATTGTATAACCTTTTCCGGCTAAAATATCCTCATTTAGCTTCTTGCCAACTCCCCCGAGATCTCCGGTAAGAATCAGGTTATAGTAGGAAGGCTCTCTAGCCATATCCACAAAATGGTTATAAATTGTATCGGCGGCTGCGGGCGCCATGGCTACGCCCAGAGCAAAAGGGTCTTTTATCCCGGCATCCACGACTTTACCAATCGTGATTGACTCCAGGCGCGGCCCCTCCCCTCCTTCTGAGCTTAATACAACGGCACCGGCCCCAGTAACGGTCCACTGTGCATACTCGGGCCTCTGGTAACCATATTCTGTGGGATAGCGATACTGCCTCTCAGCGCTGCAGTTATGACTGGAGGTGGCCACGAGAATATTTCTGGCAAAACCGCCTTGAAGAAGCATTGCACCGATGGATAAGCCTTCCGTCAGAGTAGAACAGGCACCATAGATCCCCAGGAAAGGTACGGCCAGCCTCCTGGCGCAGAAGGAGGCGCTGATAACCTGGTTTAACAGATCGCCGGCGATAAAATAATCAATATCGTCGGGAGAAAGCCCGGCTTTAGCGAGCGCCAGGTGACAGGCTTCCTCCATCATATGACACTCCGCGCGCTCAAAACTGTTTTCCTTTAGAATGGTATCCTTGTAGCTACGATCAAAAAAAGCCGACAAAGGCCCCAAACTTTCTTTGGGGCCGGCTACGGTCGCTGAAGAGACCAGCGTTACTGTTTTTTCCAGGAGAACACTTTGCTTACCAATTTTTCTCTCTACGGTATAGCTCTGCAATCTGCTTTGGACAGCCCCCTTTCCCTTATACCGGTTGGAGCTAAATCAGGGCTGATAACAGTCCGATAAAAAACGCCGTTACTACTCCGAAAACAATTACTGAACCCGCCAGGGCGAACATCTTGGAACCAGTGCCCAGAACCAGCCCTTCTCTCCGGAACTCAACAGCCATGGAAGTCACCGAATTGGCAAAGCCCGTTACCGGTACGGCGATGCCGGCCCCGGCCACCCGGGCGATGTCGTCAAAGACTCCCAATCCGGTCATAACTGCCGCAATAAAAATTACAGTTGCCACGGTAGGATTTCCGGCCTGATTTTCCGGCACGCCCAGGGCAACAAAAAGGTTAAGGATTGCCTGCCCGATAGTGCAGATACCCCCCCCAAAGAGGAAAGCATAAATAATATTTTTTAAAAGAGGAGGTTTGGGCTGCTTCAACTTGCTCCATTCTTTTATCCAGTTGCGGTCAACCAGAATCCCATCATTTTTTTTAGCCTCGATTGCTCCGCACCCCCTTAACAAAAATATATTTTGTTTAAAGAAGGAGCAGTGCGGTTAATCCCTTACACCGAAAGCCAGCTTTACGTTAACTTTGTACTCTGATACATCACCGTTTTCAATATTAGCCGTAAGGTTTAAGACTTCTACACCGGTGATATTATCCACTGTTTTAGAAGCCCTATTTACCGCATCCTTGACAGCGTCTTCCCATCCTAAAGTCGACTCGCCGATCAATTCGATTACTTTTGCAACTCCCATTATCATTCTCCTTTTTTAAAATTTAAATCAAGCTAACAGTAGTTTTCCTCTTTTGCTTTCCTTCTATTCTGCCCCTTCGCTAAAGTGCGACCCGGATAACATCTCCTGGGTAATTACCGGCCTCGAACGTTTTGGGGCCGGCTCTTCGTATGGAAAAAAGGAAAAGGTTAAAATAAAAGTAAAAACGGTCATTAGCAGGATAATTATAATTACAATGAACATAAAAAAATGGGTGCCTTTCACATGACTTCCCCCCGGAGAGTTTCTTTTTTATTTTTCTCGTTATTATTTTTTTTATAACAGCAAAAAAAGCCCTCAATTTGCATTCATAGCCGGAACTGGAAAAAGGCAAAAAAAAAGACGATACCATTCGTCAATCTTGTAAATAACACTCAAAAAATTTACGTCCAACTGATTATGAAAATGGAGCAGCGTTTGCTGGTAGCGGAGCTTAACTGGCGTTTTGGCTCGTAAAGCTCTACGGATTGCTTGAGTCTACGGCAACCCATCCGGCCAATTCTATTTATTTTCTTTTAAAAGCCTTATGGCCTGCCTCTCGAGGCGGGAAACATGGGACTGTGACAAACCCAGAATCCGGGCAACTTCTTCCTGGCTTTTTTGCATAATGTAACGCAATACGATTATCTGCCTTTCACGAGGAGGGAGAAGCCTCAGTTTTTCATGAAGAGTTATTTTATCAATTATCTCTGTGTTTATGTCGCCATGCTGTGCTTCGGACAGCATTTCAGCATGACTTTTTTCCTGGAGGGAAACAGTCGGACTTTGCAATTCAATCAACCACACGATTTCTTCCACCGGGAGTCCGGTTTTTACAGCAAGCTCCTCCAGGCGTGGTGGGCGTTTAAGCTCCTGCGCCAGCTCTTCCCTGCTGTTGAGGAGTTGGCGGTAGTGCTCATAGTATGAGCGGGAGAGCTTGACAAGATGCCCGTTGCGCCGCAAACACGCTTTTATTTCTCCCATTATGAACGGGACGGCATAGGTAGAAAATTTTGTGCCCCTTTCGGGATCATATCCTGTCAATGCTTTTAGCAGACCAATGCAGCCTTCCTGGAAAAGATCATCGTAATCGAGTATTTCAATGGGATAGAACCTTTTGCAGATGGCATGTACGAGAGGAAGATTATAGCTGACCGCTTTTTCCAGGGCTTCAGGGTCCCCTTGCCTTGTTTTAAGGTATAAGTCCTGTAATTCCTTCTCTGTTATTTCCGGCATGGTCTTTTCTACCCCTTTTAATGGCTGCTTTCAGCAACTTTATCTTTATTAAAAACCTTCAACATTTTAACGACTGTACCTTTACCGGGTGACGAGTTGACCTCAACCTCATCCATGAAATTTTCCATAATTGTAAAACCCATGCCGGAACGCTCCAGCTCCGGCTTGTCCGTATAAAGAGGCTCACGGGCCTTGGCGATATCAGCAATGCCTTTCCCAGTGTCACTTATTTCTATCCAGAGCTTCTTATCTTCTACATTATCTTCCACAAAGGCCTTAATTTTAATAAGGCCCTGGTCATCATCGTAAGCATGCAGGATACTGTTGGTAACTGCTTCTGAAACCGCTGTTTTAACCTCGTTAATCTCTTCTAGCGTGGGGTCGAGGCGTGCTGCAAAGGCAGCGATGACAACCCGCACAAAGCTTTCATTTTCCGATCTTGCCGGTACTTCCAGCATCATATAATTCATCTGCTTGCCTGGCCTGTAATGATACAAACCAGTTACACCTCCCGCTTAAAAGATTAGAGATATATGGATCCTTAAGATAATGCTTTCATTATTATTGGATGCAGAGTTCGTCTGTGTTTTTGCACCTTTACATTGACACGGTAAATGAGAAATGCCGCTGCGCTTTATTTTAGCTTAGGTTCTCCAGTGCCTGCCGCTCATCGGCACAGACAGGTATTATTTTTAACAGGCCACCCATCTCCAGGATCTTCTTATTATGCCTGCCTAAACCACAGATAATGACTTTGCCCCCCCTGTCCCTGAACTGCTTGTAGCGCCCCAGTATCGTTCCAATACCCGAACTGTCCATAAAGGTCAGGTTTTCCATATTAATAATCAGGTTTTGAATAATCTCCTTTTCCAGTTCTTTCTCCACTGCCTGACGAAAAGTTGAAGATGTATGATGATCCAGTTCTCCTTTTAGCCTGACAATAAGATTCTTTTTTCTTCTAATGATCTGGACTTGCATCTGAATCCCCCTATCACAGCTTCACTGGAAAATAATTCTACGTTCTATCTGTAATTTCCTGCAAAAAAAAAGCCCCTGCAGGGCTTTTTAATATTATCGGCCGAATTTTAACCATATTTCCATATATCTCCGAAAAAGCTGCGGCAGCGATGCCCTTTTAATCTCCTGGGATACTTCCAGGTCAACTTCCTTTAACACTGTTTCCCCCTCCATAACCCGCATCTTTCCTAC
The DNA here is from genome assembly GCA_029778075.1 of Bacillota bacterium. Lineage (GTDB taxonomy): Bacteria > Bacillota > Dethiobacteria > DTU022 > UBA8154 > UBA9862. The sequence continues at coordinate 23,622 of JAKORA010000077.1, forward strand.
TTTTTCTTCCAATGATAGGGGTGCTTCAAGTCTTTCCGGAAGAACGAGCTCTGTCGTATAATGGGGCTCCTCGCCTTTTTTCACAAGCAGGCTCAAAATATCACTGGTAACAACATCCACTTCTCTCAAGGTGCCTTTTTCTACGGCAAGGCGAGCGACGACTTCCTTTTTACCTGCCAGTGGAATATTATTATAGTTGGCAAAACCATAGTTCAGGAGGTTCACTGCTTCTTCATAGCGGATGTCACTGGACGGGGCGTTAAGGACAACCGCAATAAAACGTGTATCACCCCTCAAGGCCGAAGCCGAAATGCTGTGCCCCGACTCGTTGGTAAACCCTGTTTTAATCCCGTCGCAGCCTTGATAGCTGCGTATTAGCCTGTTGGTGTTGCTTAAATAAACTCTTTCACTTTTAATTTTACCTTCCAGGAAATTTTCATCCATCCATATCTTGCTCCAGTTAAAAAACCGGGGATACTTAACTATTTCCCTACTCAGCAAAGCGACATCATAAGCAGTGGTATAGTGGTCATCGTGATGCAGACCTGTGCAGTTAACGAAATTTGTATTTTTCATTCCCAATTCAAGGGCTCTTTTGTTCATGCGCTCCACAAAAGCTTCCTCACTGCCGGCCATATACTCCGCCACGGCTACGGCAGCATCATTGCCTGATCCCACCGTAATACCGATTAACAAGGATTCCAAATCTACTATGTCTCCCTGGCTCAGAAACAATGTCGAACCCCCGAAAGAGGCGGCATTCCCTGAAACGGGCACTTCGTCCTTAAGATCAATTTCACCTCTTTCCAGGGCCTCCAGGGCCAGTAACAATGTCATTATTTTAGTGACACTGGCAGGAAAAAGCTTTTCGTGCTCGTTATGTGCAAAAATGATTTCTCCCGTATGCGCTTCCATGAGCAGGGCCGCCCTGGATTGTATCGTTTGATCATAGGCCTGAGCTTGATTAACTGAAGGACAGAGGCAAAGGCAAAAAATAAGTGTAAAGGAGATTATTAGACAGAACAAGCGCGAATTCTTGGTTTTCATGTTAATCCCTCCTGTCTTTATTTTCCCCAGCGCAAATAAAATGATTCAAAAAAGCCCTACTTCTTTTTTCAGCAGGGCTCAAGGCAATCGTTTCGCAGGTTGCGTAATAAAGATCAAGGAGTTAACATAACTAGCTGGGGAACGGTGGGATTACACCATAAACAAGAGGTAGTGGTTCGGGTGCCTCTTCAGCGATGGTGAAGGTGCCGGCAAGCTCATTTAAAGCTGAATTAAGCAGCTCTTCGTTATTGGCATGAATATAAGCCAGGATATCATCCTCGGACACCATATCACCAATTTTATGGTTCAAGACGATCCCGACAGAAAAGTCTATCGCTTGATTTTTAACAAAACGGCCGGCTCCCAGGATGGTAGCCGCAATGCCAACCTTCCTCGCATCAATTTCATGGAGGTACCCGGATTTGGAAGCTTTAATTGTTTTAATTATTTTAGCCTCGGGCAGAAGAGCCGGATCTTCCAGACAGGAGACATCGCCCCCCTGCGAATGTACAAATTGTTTAAACTTTTCCAGCGCTGCACCGTTTTTCAGTAACCTTGAAAGGACTTCCTGCCCTTCTTCAGGATTTCTTACCTTACCGGCGAGAGCCAGCAAGTAGCCGCCTAAAAGAATGCTTAAATACTCTACATCCGCAGGCCCTTCTCCTCTAAGAACAGCCAGAGCTTCTTTTAACTCCAGGGCATTTCCAACAGCCAGTCCAAGAGGCTGGTTCATATCGGTAACCACCGAAACCACGCGCCGGTCAATTTCTTTGCCGATGCGAACCATTGTTTCCGCAAGGTGAAAAGCTTCATCCCTGTTCTGTAAAAAGGCTCCCTTTCCCATCTTAACATCCAGCAGAATCGCGCCGGCCCCGGCAGCAATTTTCTTTGACATTATGGAGGCTGCTATTAACGAGATATTTTCCACCGTTCCAGTTACATCTCTTAACGCATACAGCTTCCCGTCAGCCGGAGTTAGTCTTTCCGTTTGCGCCATAATGGCCAGATTATTTTCACGGACTAGCTCCATGAACTTCTCCACCGGCAGCCGGGCACTAAATCCGGGTATGCTTTCCAGCTTATCAATCGTGCCTCCTGTAAAGCCAAGCCCCCTTCCCGCAATCTTGGCCATTGGGACTCCGGCTGCTGCCACCAGTGGAGCCAGGACGAGGGTTACTTTGTCACCGACCCCCCCGCTGCTGTGTTTATCTGCCACGACCGAGCCAAGGGAAGAAAAATCGATCATCTCACCCGACTTTGCCAGCGCAGTGGTAAGAGCGGTAGTTTCTTTGGCATTTAAACCCTGAAAATAAACGGCCATTAAAAAAGCCGACATCTGGTAGTCAGGTATATTATCCCTGGTAAATTCGCTAATCAGGAATTCTATTTCTTCTGCAGTAAGATTTTCGCCGTCTCTTTTTTTTATGATTAAATCGAGTACTCTCATTGAATTATCCCCTTACATATATTTTTAGCGAAGCTCTGGCCGTGTAGCCTTCCTTTACAACCCAAAACATCTAACACCGTGGCCGAAAGGTCCGCAAAGCTCTCCCTTATTCCCAAATCGCAGGGAAGGATTTTTTCACTATAGATAAGTAGCGGCACATATTCCCTGGTATGATCTGTCCCTTTAAAAGTCGGGTCACAGCCGTGGTCGGCCGTAATAGCCAACATATCTTCTTTTCTTAAAAGCTTTAAGGCTCTTCCCAAAAAAAGGTCAAAATCCTCCAGCGCCCTGGCATAACCATCCACTTCGTTCCTATGGCCGTAAAGCATGTCAAAATCAATGAAATTAGCCCAGAAAAGGCCTTGGAAATTACTCTCTAGGGCGGTGATAACCGCATCCATCGTGCTTCTGTTATCTGTAGCGGGCAGATGACGGGTAATGCCTTTTCCGGCAAAGATATCTTTAACTTTCCCAGCAACCCATACCTCGTAATTGTTTTCTTTAACCAGATCCAGGAGGGTTACACCGGGAGGCGGAAGGGAGAAATCCTTTCTCCCCTTGGTACGATAAAAACTGCCCGGTTTGCCTCTAAAAGGCCTGGCAATAACTCTTGCTACGGCATGTTTGCCTACCAGTATTTTCCGGCGCGCCTCCTCACACCATCTGTACAGGACCTCCAGGGGAACAATCTCTTCGTGCGCGGCTACCTGGAATACGCTGTCCGCAGAAGTATAGACAATCGGAAACCCTGTTTTTAAATGCTCCTCTCCCATTTTTTTTATTATTTCCGTACCTGAAAAAGGAATGTTGCCCAGAGTTTTGCGGCCGATCAACCTCTCAAATTCCGTTATTATTTCCCTGGGAAACCCCTTGGGATAAAGAGGAAAGGGCTTGGACACCGGCAACCCTGCCAGCTCCCAGTGGCCTGTGGTAGTATCTTTCCCCGGTGAGAGCTCGGCCATTTTGCCATAAGCCCCCTGTGGCCTTTTACCGCCGTTTTCTTTCTCCATGGCAAGTATCTTTCCAAGGCCCAGCTCAAAAAGGTTTGGCAGGTACAGGTTCTTTTTTAAAATAACATGGCCCAGGGTGTTGCTTCCCTGATCCCCGAACAAGTCAGCATCCGGTAAAGCCCCCACACCTGCGCCATCCAAAACAATGATAAAAAATCTTTTAATTAGAATTGTAGTCTCCCCCCTTACTTAAGCCCGCGGGTGTGTCTGATCATAAATTTCCTTGATTTTACGCCTGGTTATCTGAGTATAAATTTGGGTTGTAGAGATATCCGCATGGCCCAGCATCTCCTGGACCGAACGGAGGTCTGCGCCGTTTTCCAGCAAATGTGTGGCAAAAGAATGGCGCAGGGTATGGGGGGTAATCTCCGTACTTATACCGGCTTTAAGGGCATATTTTTTTAATATTTTCCAGAAGCCCTGCCTGGTTAATCTTTTCCCGTGCTGGTTTATAAAAAGAGCCTTTTCATCTTTTTGCTTTATTAACTTATTCCTGCCGTACTGAAGGTAATCTTGAAGGCTTTTGATGGCCACGGAGCCCAATGGTATCATTCTTTCCTTGTTCCCTTTTCCGTCGCACCTTAAAAAGCCCATTTTAATATTCACGTTGTTTAAACTCAATGAAACCAGTTCAGAAACCCTTATACCTGTGGCATATAACAGCTCCAGCATCGCTTTGTCCCGCAAACCAATAGCTTCCCCGGTCTTCGGTTGTTCCAGCAGCCGCTCCATATCCTTAAAAGAAAGAACCCTGGGAAGCTTTTTTTCGGTCCGTGGAGATTCCAGCTCTGCCGCAGGATTTTCTTGAATAATCTGTTCTCTCAGTAGAAAATTGTAAAAAGAGCGGATAGAAGCCAGATTTCTGGTTAAAGTAGAAGGGGCCAGGCCTTTTTCTTGCTGTTCCAGTAGAAACTGTGAGATATGCGTCCTGGAAACCTCATGGAAATCCTTAATATTATGCTTTTTTAAAAACTGCAAAAATTTTTTCAAATCCCTTTGGTATGAATCCAGCGTATTGTCGGCAAGACCTCTTTCTACTGAAAGGTAATAGATAAAATCCTTTAAAATCCTCTCCATCCAGCACTATCCCCTTTAACTAAAATCCAGCAATTCTTATAACTTATTCCACATGCTCGTTTAAAATCCTTTTTTAAAAAAAAATATCTCTAATTAATTGGCTTGCGGGTTTAGATAACTGCAGCAGCCAGGCGCATAAAGACGGGAGTTATATAAGCTTCCACGAACGCGCCAAATAAGATCAAAATAAAAATTAAAGCCATAAAATAGCAGTAATCGCGGTAATATTTACTCCTATTTATACGCCTCTTGCCCAGCCGATCTTTAAATTTTAATAGCGACAGGGTTAAAGCCGCAGCAGTTGCCAGGATATAAGCCGGAACCAGAAACAGATTGTGAGGTAAAAGGGCTGCCAGGCAAAAGACCATACCTTTTAAAGAAGAACGGGAAACGATGAAGGCAACGGTGAAACCCAGGGCAAAACCTTTTGCGGCTACGGCAGCCAGCACCAGAGGAAAACCCATCCATAAAAAGCCCAGTACCCAGACGATAATGATGAACAAAGTATTCTTCTGCAAGGAAGACTTCAAGAGTGCCAGCGGCGCTAAAACTTCATTGGTGCCGATTTTTATTTCTTCCAGAAAACCAGATACGGCCGTGCCGAGCTCTACCAGTTGTTTTTCATCTAAAAATCTTACTACAATTGCCCCTGAGACAAGACCGCCCAAAAAAAAGATAATTACAACTGTATATATGCCCGAATTTTCCCTGATATATTCCAGAAAAGCCCTGCGCAGCCTTTTAAACATATTCATAACCTCTTTGCAGGTTGTCCTTTTAATGATAGATATGTTTCCCTGAAGGTGAATATGTTTTTTGCCGCTGTAAAAAAATTAATTCCAGGCAAGGAGTTTTTCCGTAAAACAGGCCGCTGCTGCTACTGCAGCAAAAAAGGCGGGATCTTGCTTAACCCCCCTTCCCATCGTGTTAAAGGTATAGTTCTCCCCACGGTAAAAAGTGATATTTTTGGGTTTCTTAATCACGATTATCCTATGCTTTTCCAGAAGCCCTGCGCTTTTAAGCTGCCTGTAAAGCAAAAGCATCTTGTCCCTGCCGAGGAGAGGCAGCGGAATACAGGCTCTTTGTGAAGCGATTTCACTCAGGGCGGTTATAGTATGATGGCTCAATCCAAAATGCCTGGTTCGCAAATCACCGAAGCTGATTCTGGGGATAACTATGGGAACGCCCTGCATTTTCCGCACACGATCAATATGCTCACCCTGTTCGATGCCACTGTAACCGTAACGGGTGGAGGTGCCGACAACTCCCGGCCCCGGGGCAAGGAGAACAACATCAGCCTTCAACTCCTCCCTGGCGGCCATCAAAGCAGTATATATGTTGACCGTTTCCAGATCGCCGCCGAAAGCATGGCCGCAGGTTATAGTCCCTTCCAGTAAAGAATCGCGTTTTAAACGGAAAACAGCATCGCTCAGGTAAATTGGCAAAGCAGCACTGTCGGTCATTATGTAGACAATTTTCACATCAGGCTGCAATTTCTTCATGGCCAGGATAAAGGGTGCCACCATACTATGCAGCTCACCGATAACAACAGGCAGGCCTTTTAACCCTTCATACCTGCTCCGTGCCAGGGCAGATCCCCTACTATCTAAAAGCTCTTCGTAGACCTGGACTTTGCACTGCAGGGGTGTATATCTTAATTTCATGATATGGCCGCCGGGCCTCAAGGGCAGCTCTTTTAATGCATAATTGGCCATTACAAAGTGATACCCGCCGCTTCCCAGGCCAAGGTTAACAGCGGTGGTATTTAATAACACGCAGTGCCCCGGTAAAGCTGTGCCGGTAAGAAAGGAATAGTTCAGGGCTTTTTCTTTTTTGTCACCTACCTTTACTTCCAGGCACTGGATTCCCTCTCTCGACCAAATAATCTTTTCTACCATTCCAGTTTCAGCACTGATCACTCTTATCTTCCTCTTTCAGGGCCTCGAAATGAAACAGCTTCTTACTTTCCATAAGCTTATTCAGGGAGAATTTTTCACAGTAGCAATGTACAATTATCAGGGCAATATTGAATAAAATAATTTGCTCCATTGTAAGTCTTAAGGCCAGGGGGAAGCCGAGTGCGCCTCCCAGCAGGTAGGCGCCGGTATCCCCCAGCATGATTCGCCTTGCGAACTCTTGCCACAGGTAAATAAACAGTGCGCTCCACAAGGGAAATAATATAAACAACAGTTCCTGGAAGATGAGCATGGAAACCAGCGAAAAAAATATAAATACCCCGGCAGCTCTGGCAGGCCTTGTATCCAGGAGGTTGAAAAAGTTGGAAAACAAGGAGAGAAAGATTCCCTTTGCAACCCATTCAATCCAGCCTCCCCCGCCCGCAAGTGCCGAGGCCGAAGTCCCCAGCAAAAAACCGCCGGCAGCTTTAAAGAGGCCGGTGGTGACTACTCTCTTTTCCCATAACGCTTTGCAATGTCCCCGAAAACCCTTACATTTTTTGTCTCCTCGGAAGTCGTCCAACAGTCCCAGAAAGGTAATCCCTGTTACGTAAAAAAACATAACCCGGAGTGGTAAAAGCTCCACACCAGGATAAAAATAGTAAAGCGGATATACAGGGAGTAAAGCCAGCCATAAAATTACACCACCGGCTGTGGCCACTCTTTTTCCCTGGTAGTTGCTTACAGTATAATTCTTTCCTTCCTGCAGCTTAATATAAAAAGGAGCCAGTACATAGGTCATGGTTACCGGAATTAAAACCAGCATAAAAGACAGCAAAATATTTTGCACCGCTTTCCGCCCTTTTAATATTGTTTTTTCAAAAATAATTTAACGAGGTCGTAAAGCTGCTCTCCCCTGTGCATAAACGATGCATAGTCGTTACCCCAAACGCGGTGGTTCATCTCCAGCGGTATTTCTATAACTCTGAACCCTTTTTTCAGACTTTCAATGGTAAGGGCCACTTCAGCAGCAAAACCTTCTGCGCGGAAATTTAACGAGTCCCATAGGACCCTTTTTAAAACACGCTGTCCGGAAAGAGGGGTTTTCATTCTTTGTCCCGTATAATAACGGATTCCCCAGTAAGCAAGAGCTCTCACCAGGCCCAGCCCGGTCTTTCGTTTGGCACCAAAAGAAGCTATCGCCATATCCGCTTGGTCAGCAGCGATACAAGAAATAAGTTTGCGAAATTGCAGCGCCGTTTCGCAGAGGTCAGCGTCAACAAAAGCCAGGACATCTCCTCGCGCCAGGGCGGCTCCCTCACGTAAGGCATGGCTCTTGCCCCTGTTGGCAGAAAAACGGCATACAGTAGCTCCGGCGTTCCAGGCTTCCAGATAAGTCCCGTCCGTAGAGCCGTCGTCAACTACAATAATCTCGTTGATTTCCGGAAGTTCGCGTAGAGCCAGAACAGTTTTACCTACCCATCCTTCTTCGTTATAGGCGGGGATAATGGCTGAAACCTGCATTTACCAGCCTCCCACATTCCGGAGGTGCTCCTGTATCAACTCCAGGAGCTTTACTTTATTGTAAAATTTTTCGATCCTGTTGACTGTCGGGAAGGACAGATTGTCGCCTGTTACATTAAGCGCTATTTCTTCATCTAAGTCCTCTGTTACCCTGATAATTAACATCCCCTGCTGCTGTATATTTTCTAAAACAGCCGTTAAATACTCATCCGGATTACCGGGGCCTGACAGAATATATATTTCAATGTCCTCCTGGATAAAAAAGGGGACTTCCCGGCTTGCCTCCGTGTAAACAAATATTTGATAAGCAGAGCCGCTATCAATCAAAAAATTTTCCAGCCCTGTTCCTATTCCTTCCAGAGCGATAACTTTGATGACTACATCTTGCAGTTTATTCTCGATTAATAATGAATTAAGATATTTCTCTTCCAGCGACTCCCAGAGCAAAAGCTCCTCTTGCAGCCTGGAAAAAGAGGCAAATTGATTATTTATTTCCTCCTTGTAATGCATGATTTCACCCTTCAATTCCTCAATAAAGGCAAGCTGGTGCAGGACAAGTGCTTTCTCACCCATGGAAGCTCCGATGAGGATCCCTATACCCAGCGCCCAAAAAACAGCAATTAAAGATATAATCTGGTTTTGTTGCTGGTCCATTGCTGTGATACCTGCCTTATTAAATTAACCGTGATCAGCAGCTTCCGCCTAAGGTCCCAGGCCGGGATGATGGCCATGCTTGAGCAGCCTTTTTAAATCAACTACCGGAGACCGAACCTCCAGGAAAGGAGATAAAAAAAATGGCGTACCAGTGGTGACATCATCGCCAGGACAACTACAGGGAAAAGCGCAGCTGCCAGAAGGGCTGACAGATATTTCCACTTTACGCCTCCGCAGTAAAGATGTGCCAGACCCCTGGCATCTACCAGTTTGTCGCCTATTTTTAAGCGTACCAGGAAAGTGGAAGCCATTCCTTTACGTCCTTTTTCCAGGAAATCGATCATATGGGAATGCGATCCTACAGCAACAATCAACTCTGCTTTTTGATCGTAGGCTACTAAAAACGCCAGGTCTTCACTTGTTCCGGGAGCCGGTATAATACTTGCCTCCAGACCCAGGCGTTTAATCCGTTCCATTCCCGGTGCCGTGCCGTCAGGATAGGCGTGAACAATAATTTCTCCCGCTTTTCTTAGAGTACTGTCCTCTACACTGTCCATATCTCCTATAATAAGATGAGGTTTAAAGCCCAGCTCACAGATTGCATCGCCTCCACCGTCTACACCAATTAACACAGGCTTTACTTCCTTAATGTACGAACGTATGGCCCATAGATCACGTTTATAATTTTTTCCTCTCACCACAATTAAAACATGCTTGCCTGACAACCTTGTCTTTATTTCAGGTATTTCAAGGTTACCGAGAATCAAGTTTTTTTCCCTTCGGGCATACTCCAGGGTGTTCTGGACAAATAGATCGAGCTGGTGTTTAAGGTTCTTCTCCGCCAGTGCATATTTTTTTGCCAGTAATTTTTGATCAATAATTCTTCCCTGGCCAATTATTTCACCGTTGCAGTAGACACTGTTTCCAACAATAGATACGAGTGCTCCCTCCCGCACCCTGGAAAAGATTCCATCACCGACGTGATCCAGGATAAAGATACCTCTCTGGAGAAGATAACTGGTGCCCAAAGCCGGATATTCCCCGCTAAAGGTATCATCGGCATTGATTACAGCTTTAATACCTTTTTCTACCAGATCCTGCGCTGCAAGTTCATCCAGGTTCCTGTGGGCGATGAGAGCAATATCTCCAGGCTTGAGCCTCTTACAAAGCATTTTTGTTTTACGGTCCATTTTGAGTGTGCCGGTAATAGTACTATCCATTTCCTCTTTAGTATGTTTAATTGGCAACAAACTTAAACAAAAAGGGTAAAAAATACATCTATATTACCTCTATCCTTGTAAATAACTAGTGCTATTTACATTCATTAGCGCGGCTTCACTGAAAGCCTAAATGAAAAAAGGGCGTCCCGAAGGGCCACCCCTGCCATAATTTCCCTGCAGCATTTATAATTACCGTAATTAAGCTGTCTAGAGTACTTTATATTCATATTTTTTATTTTTTAAGCGGATACGGTCCGCCACCAGTGCTATAAATTCAGAATTGGTAGGCTTTCCTTTTTCTGTATTGATTGTATAGCCAAAAAATTTCTTAATTGTTTCAATGTTATTCCGGGCCCAGGCCACTTCGATGGCATGGCGTATCGCCCGTTCCACTCTGCTGGGGGTTGTTTCATATTTGTGTGCAATCCTGGGATAAAGAACCTTGGTAACCGACCCTAGTAGCTCAATTTCTTCGGCCACCATAGAAATAGCATCGCGCAGGTAAAGATACCCTTTAATATGGGCAGGAATGCCGATCTCGTGGATAATCTGGGTGATCTCTTCTATAAAATCCTCTTTTTCTTTTTTTGCCGGAATATTTTTTACACCGTATGATGAAGAAGATTTCTGTCCTTGCGGCTGTGCTTTGCCGAGCTGACGGATTCTTTCAGCCAGAATTTCCAAATTGAATGGTTTGAGTATGTAATACGACGCTCCCAATTCGACCGCCTTTTGCGTAATATTCTCATGGCCAAAGGCCGTAAGCATGATTATTTTGGGTTTTGACGGTAGATCCATTTTGTTGAGTTCCTCTAAAACCCCGATTCCGTCGAGATGAGGCATAATAATGTCTAATAGAACAATGTCGGGTTGTTTTTCCTTTATTATTTCAAGGACCTCCTTGCCGTTATAGGCATTGCCGGTCACCTCCATGTCTTCTTCTTTGCTTAGATACTCCGACAACAGGTCGTTAAATTCTCGATTATCATCAGCGACGAGAATTTTAAGCATGAAAAAGCCCCCTTTTTGTATTGATTTTTTTAATTAAATATAATTATTCGACATTTGGCAAGTAATTCCTTCTTTTCTAACAAAATATATTTTCGATTATCAAAAATTATTTTTATTGATCCGTAAATTCAAGAAACCGGTATAAATTCCATTTCTTTAACCATCCATTCGGCAAAAATCCCGTACCCTCTTGTGGGGTCATTTACAAATACATGTGTTACCGCACCTACAAGGCGCCCATTCTGAATAATCGGACTGCCGCTCATACCCTGTATGATGCCGCCAGTGATTCCCAGCAACTTTTCATCGATAATCCTTATAACCATACCTTTGTCAACAGGCTTGCTCTGATTGGCTACTTTCTCAATTTCTATTTTAAAACTTTCTATCTTACTCCCTTCGATTACTGTCAGTATTTCGGCGGGTCCCGGTTCGACCTGGAAGGCCAGACCCAAAGGTATAGGATCCGGGTAAGGTGTTTCATAGTCTCCAATATACTTTATTTTACCATAAATCCCAAATGTTGTATTTTTATTGATTGTTCCCAGTATATCCGTACCTTCCCTAAAAATTCCCGCTTTTTCGCCTGGCTGACCGCGTTGGGCCATCTTTATATTGATAATATCCGCTTTTACAATAAGACCATTGCTGATATCTATGGCCGTATTTGTATCAATATCGGTAATAATATGACCTAGTGCGCCGTAGCAATCCCTCTCCCGGTCATAAAAAGTTAGAGTGCCCACTCCTGCGGCTGTATCCCTGATATAAAGACCAATCCGTCTTTCATTGCTGTTCGGGCATAATTGTGGAGTAACCTCTATTAGTATTTCTTCTCCGCCTCTTTTGATTGTAAAATGTAAAGAACCCTTTTCCGCTTCTGCTTTTATTATTTCTGCCGCCATGTCAATATCCTTTACCCTGTGCCCATTAACGGCAACAATAACGTCTCCAATTAACACCCCGCTATTTTCCGCAGGAGAAAAAACATCGTTATCTTTTTCTATATAATAATACCCTACAACAATTACTCCTTCATCGTGCAGTTTAATGCCGATAGAATGACCCCCCGGAACCAGTTTCATTTCCGGTAAAACATTTACAGTTAGCTGTCGAATAGGTATAAGGCCTTTAAAGAGACTGAGTTCCAGGTTTACGCTTCCCGTATTTAACCCCTGTAACAGGATGTTGTTGTGGAACGCTAGGCGGCTGTATTCGTTGCAACTGATCGGGTTGCCGTTAATATTTATGATTCCGTCTTTGTCAGCCTTGATATAAAGATCCAGTGGAAATTTTAAATTAAAACTTTGCTGCTGACCTTCAAAAAGTCGAAGATTTTTATCTATGTTAATATTTAGCTCAAGGGGAAGCAAAAGGAAAAATAATAAGAGAAATGCTGTTATCAGGTAGATTAGGTTTCTTTTTCTGCAGCCATCCATTAAAAATAACCTCCCGGAGCAAAAAAATTAAAGCACCTTTAAATTGCCTCCGGGAGATCTATTTTATGCTTTTTTAGTTTACATAAAAGATATGTTTTATTTGGTATAAATAACAATAAAAAAAAACAGGAGTTATCCCCTGTTTTTCGAAGTTTAGTTTACAGCATGGACCTCAAATCCTTATTCTTGTTCCTGGCGCCATGCTTCCTGTTCTTTGGCAATTTTGTACATTTTTAAAAGTTCCTCGGCATGCTTTCTGGTAATCTCACTGGTAACCCCGCCATTCAACATCCTGGCAATTTCTCTAACCCTTTTCTCACCTTGCAGGTAACTTACGCAGGTTGTCGTGCGTCCTCCAGTAATTTCTTTAAAAATATAAAACTGGTGGTCCGCTGCGCCTGCAAGTTGAGGACTGTGTGTAACACAGATTACCTGGTGGTTTTTGCTTAACCTGGACATTTTTTCCGCAACTTTTTGAATTGTTTTACCCCCGATACCACTGTCGATTTCATCAAATACTAAAGTAGGAATATGATCCTGCTCTGCCAGAATACTTTTTAGCGCCAGCATCACCCTCGCCATTTCTCCAGCAGAAATAATACGCGCCAGCGGTTTCAGCGGCTCGCCCGGGTTTGCGGAAAATAAAAATTCAATTTCCTCTTTACCATGGCGGGAGGCAACTTCTCTCTCTGCGAATTTAACACTGAATTGAGCGTTTTCTATACCCAGCTCCCCCAGCACTCTCTCTACCATTTTGGTCAGGATACCAGCTGTTTGTTTTCTTTTTTCGGTCAGGTTTGACGCGCATAGCTCAATTTCCTGCCAGAGGTTATTCAGTTCTTTTTCCAGCAGCAGTGCTGTTTCTTCGCTGCTTTCCAGCTTAGATATTTCTTCGTTACACTTTTCAGCAAAACTGAGAACTTCTTCAACGGTCATACCGTACTTTTTCTTTAAGCGGCGGTAAACCTCCAGGCGGCTTTTTATTTCCTCCACCTCTTCAGGGAAAAAGGTAAGGTTGTCCAAATAATTATAAAGATCATGGCCAAGCTCAGCCAAAGTTGAGGCGATTTCTTCCAGTATACTGATAAAAGGCTCCAGCTTGTCATCAATTTTCAGCAGCGAAGACATCTCTTCCTTAACAGCGGTTATTCGGTCAAAAACAGAGCTTGAGGTTGCTGCTTCACCTCCGTATATTTCAGCATATGCCCTGTTAGCCATGGAAAGAAGCTTCTCCATGTTATTTAACAGAAGCAACCTCCGGCTGAGCGTCTCTTCTTCACCGGGATTCAATTCAGCCTGATTGATCTCGTCCCTCTGATAACGAAGCAGCTCCAACTGCCTTGCTCTCTCTTCACGGGATATCCCCAGCGACTTCAGCTTTTGCCTTATTCTTTCCCAATTGGTAAACAGCTCCACAAGGCGCCTTTTTTCTGTTAAAAGTTCGTCTCCGCCATATTCATCCAGCAACAGGATATGTTTTTCCGGTTTCAGCAATGACTGATGGCTGTGCTGCCCGTGGAGATCCACAAGCACGCCTCCCAGCTCTTTCAGTGTTCCTAGAGGCACGATTCTTCCGTTTACACGGCAGGTGTTGCGGCCGCTACGGGAGATTTCCCTGGAGATAATCAACTCTTCAGAGTTGGTAAGGCCGTATTCATTCATGATTGTATGCAGCGGGTCGTATTTGTCGTCTACAATAAAAACTGCTTCAATAAGCGCCTGCTCGGAGCCGCTTCTGATCTGTTCACTGGAGGCTCTTTCACCTAAAATGAGGTTAATAGCCCCGATCAGGATGGATTTCCCCGCGCCCGTTTCCCCTGTAAACACATTCATACCGGGGAATAACTCCAGGGACAGGTCATCGATCAAAGCGAAATTTTGCATATGCAGATAGGAAAGCACCCAAACACCCCCAAGCAACGCTAACGCTACAGATAAAAATAGCCTAAACTTAGACTCCGTTTCATGCCCCCGCAGGGGTGGCGCAAGGTTGGGGCGAACGAAATGTGCAGCTTGAGCCGGCAGGTTCAGCGAAGCGATGGCTTGAGATGGCCCGGCGGACACATCTATCGTTTTTTTTGCTTATTAGTTTTCTCGTTTTGCCCCTGCTGCCGTTCTATGGAAGCAGCGATTTGCTGTAGGCGAGAGCGACTTGTGAAGCGAAGTCAAAAAGTTCACGGCGAAGCGAAGGCCGAAGACGACCCTGCCGACATGGATGTCGGCAGCCGGCCTCTGACCATGGATGGGAATTGGCCGGGAAGGTCGTCGGAGG
>JAKORA010000078.1 GCA_029778075.1 Bacillota bacterium
ATGGAAGCAGCGCTTTGCTGTGGCGAGAGCGACTTGTGGAGCGAAGTCAAAAAGTTCACGGCGAAGCGAAGGCCGGAGACGACCCTGCCGACATGGATGTCGGCAGCCGGCCTCTGACCATGGATGGGAATTGGCCGGGAAGGTCGTCGGAGGCCTGAGCAAGCCGTAGAACTTTACGAGCGACACTCGGAGCTCCCCCACCGCAATCGCTGCTACATTTCCAGAGGACGTCCGCCGCCGGCAGCGCGACCATGGAGGTGAGCTCTGCCGGGACGGCCACTCGAAAGCCTGAGCTGAGCTGCAAAACCTGCCTCAAGCGAACCCTGAAGCGAACCCCAACCTTCGCCACCCCTACTTCAATGGGAATTGGCCGGGTAGGTCGTCGGAACATCAATCATGCACCAGGAGAGGTTCCTCGGCGTAAAGCTTGCGCGAAATGTGAGGTGAATGGAGAAGTTTACGGGCCAGCGGGCTGCCGGGCTGCCCCAGGAACTCGGCATAAAGCTTTTTTACGGCGGGATTTTCATGAGCTTTGCGGTATTCTTTCTCCCGGTCCAGTTCGTATAAGCCTCTGGAGCGCATCACCCGGTGGGTAATCTGCTCGTTCCAGTCATTCGTCTCCGTATAAATGGGCTGCCCGCCGCCGCCCACACAGCCCCCGGGGCAGGCCATCACCTCTACGAAATGGTACTCTTCTTTTCCTTCCAGCATCCTGTCGATCAAGCGGCGGGCCGCCCCTGTGCCCCTGGCTACCGCAACCTTTAATTCGTATGGTCCGGCATTAATCACCGCTTCCTTGTATTCCTGCGAGCGTACCTCTTTCAATTCCAGCCGTTTCAAGGGCTTTCCGCTGAGACGTTCATAGACCGTGCGCAGCGTAGCCTCCATCACCCCCCCTGTGGAGCCGAAGATTATGCCCGCGCCGCTGGCTGAACCCAGGGGGGAGTCAAATTCTTCGGGGGGGAGCTTCTTAATATCAATCCCGGCTTGGAATAGCATCTGGATAAATTCCCTGGTACTGAGCTCGGCGTCGACATCCTGAAAACCGCTGGCTCTCATTTCCGGCCTTAAAAGCTCGTATTTCTTAGAGGTACAGGGCATGATTGAAACAACGAAGATTTTGGCGGGATCTATTCCGGCCTGCCTGGCATAGTATGTCTTAGCCAGGGCGCCGAAGATCTGCTGCGGTGATTTAACCTCGGAGAGATTGTCGACCAGCTGCGGGTAAAATTTTTCACAGAAAAGGACCCAACTGGGACAGCAGGAGGTGAACTGCGGGAAAGGCCCTCCCTTCTCTAAACGCTCCATAAATTCCGTGGACTCTTCCATTACGCAGACATCTGCACCGAAGCAATCGTCAAAGACGCGGTCAAAGCCCAGACGGCGCAAGGCCGCCACCATCTGCCCCTCCACCGGTGTCCCCACCGGAAAGCCGAACTCCTCGGAGATGGTGCTACGGATGGAGGGGGCTGTCTGGACGACGACATGCCGCTTAGGATCAGCCAGTGCCTCCCAGACAAGGGCGGTGGAATCTTTCTCCCGCAGGGCCGAGGTGGGGCAGACCGTGATACATTGCCCGCAGTAGATGCACGACGTCTCCATCAACGAGCCGTTGTAGGCCGGGCCGACAATAGACTGGAAAGAGCGTTCCACCATTCTATAAACAAAGGCCGTTATGTAATCTTCGCAAACAGCGATACAGCGCCGGCAGCGTATGCACTTGTCGGGCTCCCGCACCACGGAAGGAGAAAGATCGTCAACCAGAAAATGGTTACGCTCTCCTTCAATATGCAGATCCCTGATGCCGTAACGCTTGGCCAGCCGCTGCAGCTCGCAGTTGAGGCTGCGTTCGCAGGTCAGGCATTCAAAGGGATGGTCGGAGAGAAAAAGCTCCAAAATCTGCTTTCGTGCTGCCAGCACTTCCGGGGTATTGGTGTAGACCACCATCCCGTTCTCCGCGGGCAGCACGCAGGAGGCATCAAAAGTGGGTCGCCCCTCCACTTGGACAATGCAGACGCGGCAGGCTGCCGGTGCGTTGAGGTCTTTCAAATAGCAAAGAGTGGGGATATCTATCCCGGCCTGCCGCGCCGCCTCCAGGACGGAGGTTCCCTCCTCGACGGTGACCTGCTGGTTGTCTATCGTCAATGTAATCATGCTCTTACGGCCTCCTTTCGTTTTCGACCGCCCCTGATGGCTTCAAAGGGACATTCCTGGGCACAAAGCTTGCAGTCCACACATTTCTCCGGATCTATGCGGTACCGCCCGTCCTCCTGGATAATCGCCTCCGCCGGGCACAGCCGCGCACAGAGCCCGCAAGCGCGGCATTTTTCTTCCTGAATGTAGTGGCGGCTGAGCTCCGGGCAGACCCCGGCCGGGCAGCGTTTGTCCCTGATATGCGCCAGATACTCCTCCCGGAAATGTCTTAAAGTGCTGAGCACCGGGTTAGGTGCGGATCGCCCCAGCCCGCACAGGGAGGCGTTTTTCATCAAAACAGCCAGGCTCTCCAGTCTTTCCAGGTCCTTCTCTTCGCCCAAGCCCGAGGTGATCTTCTCCAGGATTTCCAGCATCCTCTTGGAGCCGATACGGCACGTGGTGCACTTGCCGCAGGATTCCTGGCGGTTAAAGTTGCTGAAATAACGTGCTACGTCAACCATACAGGTGTCCTCATCCATAATAATCAGCCCCCCGGAGCCGATCATCCCGCCCACGGATTTCAAAGAATCGTAGTCCAGGGGCAGATCCAGATGGTCAGCCGTAAGGCAGCTCCCGGAAGGGCCTCCCGTCTGGGCGGCTTTGAATTGCTTGTTACCAGGTATGCCCCCGCCGATCTCAAAGATGATTTCCCGCAAAGTGGTGCCCAAGGGCACCTCAACCAGTCCGGTATGGCGTACCTTGCCGGCAAGGGCAAAGACCTTGGTGCCTTTACTGCCGGCGGTGCCGATCTGTGCGAACCAGTCGCTCCCGTTTAAAATAATGAGGGGGATATTAGCCAAAGTCTCAACATTGTTGATTACTGTGGGATAGCCCCATACACCTTTCTGGACGGGAAAGGGCGGCCGCGGGTTAGGGTCGCCCCTGCTCCCCTCCACGGAGGTAATAAGCGCGGTTTCCTCGCCGCAGACAAAGGCGCCGGCACCGACCCGGATTTCCACATCGAAGCTGAAACCCTTTTCCAGAATATTTTCCCCCAGAAAACAGGCTTTACGGGCTTCGCGGATAGCCGCCTCCAGCCGGCGGACAGCCAATGGATACTCGGCACGGACGTAGATGTAGCCCCGAAAAGCCCCTATCGCGTACCCGGCCATAATCAGTCCCTCCAGGACACCGTGAGGATCGCCTTCCATAATACTGCGGTCCATGAAGGCTCCCGGGTCCCCCTCATCGCCGTTGCAGATCACGTATTTTCGGGAAGCAGTTGCCTCACGGGCTGCCTGCCACTTTCGCCCTGTTGGAAAGCCGCCGCCGCCCCGTCCTCTTAAACCGGAGTTGGTTACCTCGGCAATAACCTGCTCCGGAGTCATTGTGGTTAGCGCTTTGGCCAGAGCCGCATAACCCCTGTTACTCAGGTAAGAATTAATATCAGGAGGAATTACCCCGCAATTTCTTAGAACCAGTCGTTGCTGTTTTTGATAGAAAGGCATATCCTCCCGGCGGTGCTGGATTTCACTGGAAACGTCATCTTTGTACAACAGGTGCTCCAGAAGCCTGCCCCTCAGCACATGCTCGGCGATAATCTCCCGGGCATTTTCCGGCTTCAGGCGGCGGTAAACCACCCCTTCGGGATAGACAATGAGCGAGGGCCCCAGCTTGCAATTGCCGATACAGCCGGTCTCCAGAATGCGCACTTTTTCTTCCAGCCCGTGTTCGTGCAACTCTTTCTCTACCGCCTCTTTGACCTGCCGGCACTGCAGTGATTGGCAGGGCACTCCCCCGCAGAGCAGGAGATATCTTTCTGCGGGTTGAATCCTGGACACCTGTACTTCCAGATCTTCAATCAGCTTATTCATGGTCATATTCCTCCAAAAGTTGTTTAAGCCGTTCCGGGGTCATCTCTCCGTATAGCTCATCCCCGATTTTTACCACCGGGGCTGCGCTGCAGGCACCCACGCAATTCGGCGTAGATAAGCCGAACCTGCCGTCTTCGGTGACACCTCCCGGCCGGAGGGACAACTCTTTCTCTACATACTCCAGCAGTTCGTGCATCCCTTTAACATAGCAGGCCGTGCCGCTGCAGATCTCCAGATGACAACGGCCGGTAGCTTTAGTCTTAAAGAGGGAATAAAAGCTGACCACACTATAAACTTCGCTTAGAGGCACATCCAGCTCATAAGCGATATGAATGAGGACCTGGCGGGGCAGGTGGCCGAATATCTCCTGGGCTTCCTGCAACGCTTTGATGAGGACGCCGCCGCGGCCTTTATATTTCTGCAGGACACGGTCCAGTTTCAGGTACTTTTCTTTTTCATCAACCGTTTTTTGCTCGACCGCTTTCTCCTTTACTGCTTTTTTTTCTACGGCTTTTTTAACCGCGGTCTTTTTCATAAATATAACTCCTCTCGTAAAACGAACATAATACAGTAAAAGTTTGCCTCCTAAGCGGTAAAAAATACATAAAAATAGAGCAGATTTTGCTAAGGCTTAAACTTCCCGGGGGCAGCTCGGCATGCTCCATGTTTCAACTTAAAATAGGGGTGGCGAAGGTTGGGGCTCGCTTTAGCGTTCGCTTGAGGCAGGTTTTGCAGCTCGATTTAAATGGGGCAGCGCTTGCTGTGGGCGGAGCTCCAAGTTCCGCTTGTAAAGTTCTACGGCTCGCTCAGGCCTCCGACGACCTACCCGGCCAATTCCCATCCATGGTCAGAGGCCGGCTGCCGACGTCCATGTCGGCAGGGTCGTCTTCGGCCTTCGCTTCACCGTGAACTTTTTGACTTCGCTGCACAAGTCGCTCTCGCCCACAGCAAAGCGCTGCTTCCAAAAAACAGTGGAGGTGGCTAAACGAGAAGCTAGTATGCTATGACAAGGACGTCTGTGTATGCCGGACCCATCTTACGCCCTCGCTTCGCTGAACCTGCAAACTCAAGCTGCACATTTCGCTCGCCACAACCTTACGCCACCCCGGAGGTCAAGGCATGGGTTCTAAGCGAGATCATTTTCATTTGTTTTTGTGCCGAAGAAACCCGGCATGGGGATTAATATGAAATAGGGACGGGGAGTGGGATCGGGGAAAAGGTCATTTTTTTCTGTAACTTTTCATATACTTATCCTACAAATAACCCGCGCCGTTTACATTCATTGATAATAAAGCGCGGGCTTCATGGAAGTCTATCTAACAAATATTTTTTCTTGCTTGATATAACACTATAAACAATCATTCAAAAGGGGGATTCCTTTTGCCGGTCAATGTTAAATTTCTGACACGTACCGCCCTGTTATTGGCGCTGACTCTGGTGCTGCAGGGACTCCGCCTGCCGACTTTTTTAACAGGCCCCTCCGTCAATTTTTTACTGGCCTTGGCTACTCTATGGGCAGGGACTGCCAGCGGGGTAATAATTGGGCTGCTTACTCCCTGGGTAGCTCTGCTTCTGGGTATTCTGCCAGCTCCCCTGGCGCCGGCCATACCTTTTATTATGCTCGGCAATGTCTTCTATGCGTTCCTCATTGGCATGCTTTATCGCCTCATACCTGCCAGGAGCGGGCAAATTGCCGGGGTGGCTGTCGGCTCACTAGTAAAGTTTTTCATCATTGCCGGTGCGGCTTCCTATATCCTGAACCTGCCGCCTCCGCTCACCGGTGTTTTGCTCTTTCCTCAGCTCTATAACGCCCTGCTTGGCGGGCTGCCGGCCGTCTTTATCAGCGCCTACATCCCGGGTAAGGTTTTAAAATCTACTTAAAAAATCACTGGGTAGGCACATTTTCGGGCTGCTTCGCAGGCTGCTTCCCTGGAATTCTGAAGAAGTAAACAGCCAGAGCAAGCACCAGCGGAATAATTGTCAGGTTGAACATAAATTTATACCCCATTGCGGCAGCGACCATACCCCACAGCACCGAACCCAGCGCCACGCCGATATCAAAGCCGGTCCAGAAGGTGGCATTGGCCGCGCCTCTTTTCTCAGGAGAAACACTGCTGATGGCAAGGGTCTGCATTAAAGGCTGAAGAAATCCGAAGCCGATCCCATAGAATATTCCTCCCGCAACCAGATGGAGCAACGTCGAAGACTCGGCCAGAAAAGGCACAGCGGCAATGCTGGCCATAGTTCCGATTATAGCGCCGATATCGTAGCCTTTACGCCCGCTACGGTCGACAATTATTCCAGAGAGGGGACGGCTTACAAGGGTCGTTAAGGCAAAAGCGGTAAAATATAACCCCGCTGTGGCCAGGCCCTGTTCGGCTGCATGAAGGGCGAGAAAAGACAGCGGCGCACAGTAACCCATTGTCACAAAAAGTATAACCATGGCCGGGCGGAGCGCCGATTTTTCCATAAAAACCGGCCGGAAAGTCTTAGCTGAAGGGGTTTCAATTTTCGGGTATTTAATAAAAAAGGCCAGGATTGCGGAAAGCAACAGCAAGAATGAGCAAGTGAAAAAAAGGATTGGAAAGGAGTAAGAATTTATCAGCCACAGGCCCAGCGCGGGAGCGGCAGCCATGGAAATACTCAGCGTTAAGCTGAAAAACCCCATTCCCTCGCCCAGTCTTTCGCGGGGTACAATATCCGAGGCCACTGTCATCGATCCCGTATTGCCAACTCCCCAGGCCAGGCCCTGAAAAAACCGCAACAAAATTAAAACGGCGACAGGAATCATGCAAGCATAAATAAGCATCGGCAATAAAAAAAGTAATAACCCCCAGATAAAGATTTTTTTGCGCCCGTATTTATCCAGGCACCAGCCGGCAAAGGGCCTGCTGATCACCGCAGCCAAAGTCAGTGCGGAAAGAGCCAGACCGGCGGCACCGGTTGTCCCTCCAAATCGCTCGATATAGACCGGCAAGGTGGGAATAAGGCTGTGAAAGGACAGAAACATTGCCAGTGCGGACAGGCAGATTAAAATATAATCCGTCGTCCAGAGGGGAGGCTTTTCCTGCTTCGGGAGAGCCGTAGTTATTTGATCACAATCTTTTTCCTTCACTTAAATCATTTCCTTTTCAATATATTCTAAATCGTCATGCCTTAAAGAATTATACCATTAATCATTTCTTAGCGTAAAGTGTTTTTGTCAACAGTATGTCGCCTAGTCAGGAAGCAATGCCCTCCGGATATTTGAAAAAAAAGACAGGAGCGGTTTTAGTTCCCTGCCGTTAAAAAGCAAAAAGCCCCTCATTTTGAGGGGCTTTACCTTTACGATGGCGGAGAGAGTGGGATTCGAACCCACGGTGCCGCTCATCACAGCACACTCGATTTCGAGTCGAGCGCCTTCAACCGGACTCGGCCATCTCTCCACATTTTTTTATAATAGTACAGAAAGTGAACTGCACAGCAAATTATACAACAGCCAGGTGTTTTTGTAAAGGTGGGATCATCCATGTTGTGTCAAGGCTTCCCATATTCCTCCTGCCAATAGCATATCCGATGGCGGTTAAAGATTTTGCTTTGTGAAGCAGTTTCTTTTCAGTGGCACGGCATGCTTAATCCCGGCGTTCTTTAAAGAATTTTTGCAGTAGAGCTGCGCACCTTTCACGCAAAATACCTTCTTCTACTGCCAACCGGTGATTGAGCCTGGGATCAGAAGTAATATTATAAAGAGATGCTGCCGCGCCTCCTTTGAGGTCCCTGGTCCCGTAAACCAGGCGTGATACACGGGCCTGGACCAGGGCCCCGGCGCACATGGGGCACGGCTCCAGTGTAACATACAGCGTCGTTCCCGTAAGGCGCCACCCCCCTATCAGACGTCCTGCTTCCCGCAGAACCAGGATTTCCGCGTGGGCTGTGGCATCTTTCAACTCTTCCCGGCGGTTATGGTTCCGAGCCAGGATCTCCCCGTCCCGGACCAGGACAGCGCCTACGGGGACCTCGCCGCGAGCATAAGCCTCCTGGGCCAGCTCAAGGGCTACCTCCATGTAATGCTCATCATCTTTTTCCGACATAGAATTGCTCCCCAAAATACCCTTGCTTTAATAGATTATAACAAAGGACCCTTTGCCGATCAATGTTATTGCCCGCTATACCCGCCATCCGCCCGCCACGCTTACCCGCCCATGATCATGCGTGCAGCGCTAGCCATATCTAAATTAAACTGGAAAGCACCGAAGCCCGGACAATTATGCCTAGCAGCCTGTTGTCACCGTCAACAACTGCAATGGGATACTTGGATTCCGTTGCTTTAGGGATTAGTTCCTGGATGCAGGTATCCGGGTCCGTGGTGTAGAAATCGTGGCTCAGGATCTCTGCCAGCGTTTTCTTTTCTTTCACAGCGCGCACCGTGTCGTCGATGGTCACCAGTCCCTGTAATACCCGCCTGTTATCAATAACAAAAACGCTGGAGATCCCGTTTTTTTTCATCTCGTTGGAGGCAACCTGCGGCCCGTCTTTTAAAAAGACCAAGGCCGAGGGCATAAACATGATGTTTTTGGCCTGCAGCACTTTTGTCCTGTCGATATCCTGAATAAAATCCCGGATATAATCATTGGCAGGGTTAGCCAGGATCTCCTCCGGGGTGCCGATCTGCTCTATCATGCCATCTTTCATGACGGCCACCCTGTCCCCAAGCTTGAAGGCCTCATTGATATCGTGCGTGATAAAAACGATTGTCTTTTTAAATTTTGCCTGGATCTCTAATAGCTCCAACTGCATTTCCCGGCGGATTAACGGATCAAGTGCGCTGAAGGGCTCATCCATCAGGAGGATCTCCGGGTTATTGGCCAGGGCGCGGGCCAGCCCGACCCGCTGCTGCATTCCCCCGCTCAGCTCACCCGGATATTTGTCCTCCCAGCCTTCCAGCCCCACAATGGCCAGCATCTCCAACGCTTTATCACGGCGCTCCCTTTTGGGCACGCCTTTGATTTCCAAACCGTATTCCACATTGGCCGCGACAGTTCTGTGCGTAAACAGCCCGAAATGCTGGAAAACCATGGCCAGCTTGTCTTTCCTGAAGCGGCTGAGTTGCTCCCTGCTGTATTCCAATATATTCTCGCCGTCAACATAGATTTTTCCCGAGGTGGGTTTGTTCAGCAGATTCAGGCAGCGGATCAGGGTAGATTTGCCGCTGCCGGAGAGCCCCATAATGGCAAAGACCTCCCCCTCGCCAACCTCGAAAGAAACGTCCCTGACGCCAACAGTATGTCCCGTCTTTTCCAGGATCTCGTCTTTGGTCATCCCGCTGTTCAGTATTTTTAACACGCTCTGGGGATTCCGTCCAAATATCTTTATCAGATGCTCTACCTTAATTTTATCCGTCAAAATATCCTCCCTCCAGCTCAGTTCTCCGGAAAACGGTACCTGTTAACTGCCCCCTGTGAGATCCGGTCGATAATAATGGCCAGAAAAACAATGCTGATACCGGCCTCAAAACCCTTGGCGATATCCAGCCTCTGATTGGCAATCAGCACCTCCATCCCGAGCCCTTCCGCCCCGATCATAGAGGAAATAACCACCATGGCCAGTGCCATCATCGTCGTTTGGTTCACACCGGTCATGATTGTGGGGAGCGCCTGCGGGAGCTGCACTTTGGTCAGTGTCTGCCAGGTGGAAGAACCAAAGGAATGGGCCGCCTCTACCATCTCCTTTGACACGCGCCGGATTCCCAGATCGGTTAGCCGGATTACAGGAGCAACAGCGTAAACTGTTGTGGCGAAGACTGCGGGGATTTTTCCCATGCCGAACAACATAACGGCAGGGATCAGGTAGACAAAACTGGGGATCGTCTGCATGGCATCAAGTATTGGCCTGATCACATTGTTGGCCTTCTCGTTATAAGCCATGAAGATGCCGGTGGGAATGCCCAAAATAAAACAGATGACCACGGAAGTTAAGACGATTGACAATGTCTGTATCATCATGTCCCATAAACCGAAAATACCAAGCAAGAACAAAAAAAAGGCATATAAAAGTCCGGAAAGCCAATTTTGAGTCTTCCAGGCTGCTAAAAACACAAGCAGGCAGATCATCCACCACGGCAGCCAGTGCAAGAAGGATTCGACAGTCAGCAAAAACGCCAAGCCGCCCTCCACTAAAGCATCAAAAACATGGCTGAAATCTCGCAGCAGCCAGTTAACAAAGCGGTCCACATAGACTCCGACTCCAAACCGTAAAAACTCGGGGAACTCACCGCTTAAGAAGTTCAAATACAATCACCGCCTCATACATAAGGATAACGAAAGTACGCAGATATAACAGACAAGTGTGGACAGCGAAGCAAAAAACATCTCCCGGGGCAGCAAAAGGCAAAACGCTACAAACCCGGGAGATATTATAACATCCAAGATCGTTCTTGATTACTGCAGCGCAGCCTTTACTTTCTCCGCCACGTCTTCAGGTACCCAGCCGCTCCAGATGTTTTCATATTCTTTAAGGAAATAAATTGCCGCCTGCTGGGCATCTGTATCATTTTCCTCCATATAGCTCAACACTTCGCTGATCAGGGCGGAATTCGTCTGGTAACGGCTTAAAAATTCCGCCACTTCGGGAGCCCGCTCCGGCAGATCTTTATGAACGGCAATCGTAATCTCCGAAGCCGGAAAGGCGCACTGGAAACCATCCTGCCACTTTTCCTCCGAGTATTCAGGTTCCTCAAGCAGCGTCATATCATATTTCCCCATCACCCATGTGGGTGTCCAGTAGTAACCGACCCATGGTTCGCCCTTCTCATAAGCCCCGGCAATGGAAGCGGCCAGAGCGCTGTCCGAGCCGGGCCGGAAATAGTTGAACGACTCCTCCAACCCGTAACTGACCATCTTTGTGCTCAAAATCTCGTCTGCAGCCCAGCCGGCAGGAGACCCCACGATCCGCCCCTTTCCCGGCTGTTCCGGATCTTTAAAAAGCTCCCAATACTGCGGCAGGTCAAAAATAGACTTTAAATCGGGTGCCATCGGCTCTATTCCTCTCTCCGGGTCTCCCCTGAGCATATACGTGGGCACCCAGAGCCCCTGCTCGTTATCGTCAAAGTTAACGCCCAGAACATTAATATCGCCCTGCTCAATAGCTTCCTTGTAGGCCTCTCCGATATTGTCCTGCCAGATCTCCATATAGATGTCAATATCGCCACGTCGCAGTCCGGCAAATGTTATGGGCGTCGTACCCGGCATGACCTCCGTTTGATAGCCAAATCCGTTTTCGATTATAAAACCGGCCACATAGTTATGGAATTGAATGCTGTCCCAGCCGGCATCGGCAAACACCAGTGGCTTGTCTCCCTTGGCTGAGCAACCGGCCATGACCACCAAAATTACAGAAACAGACAAAATTAGCCAAATCCCTTTCTTTTTTAAACTTCTCATCGGCCCCTCCTCATATTACATTGCATTTTCATTCTTTTTCTTTATTTTATAGAACTTCTCGTGGAGATTCAATTAGCTTATTTGTATCTATAAGAGACGATTTGGGAGGATACGGACAGATCTGTCCGGTAATATGAGCTGATGCTAATGAGACCTGTATATCGAAGTGATATCAAGAATATTGTAAAAAAGCACCGTTGGCCTGAACGCTTGAGCTTTTTTGCACTCCCTTACCCGTTTAAACTCTGCACCAACTTTTCTGTTATTGCATAGTTTACTAGCACAAGATTTTACCAGGAAAAAATTTTTTTGCTATTGGATAAATGCTTGCCTGTAAGACATTTTAAAAACTAAAACTACTCAGCTAAAAAGAGGTGATCGGAATGGATAAAGCCGCACAAATGACGCTTGCCGACCTGCCCCCGAGCCGGCGGGGGATTGTCAAGTCCCTCGATGCTGAAGGCATAATCAGGAGAAGGCTGCTGGATCTGGGTTTAACACCGGGCACTGTGGTGGAGACAATTAGGAGAAGCCCGGCCGGCGACCCCGTGGCTTTTAAAATACGCGGAGCGGCCATTGCCCTGCGCCTGGAGGATGGGCGCCGGGTTTACATTCAACAGCTCTAGCAAGTGTGTACGAAAGGAGGCGTTACCGCTTTGGCTTTAACCCGTTACATAACAGCAAAGAAGATTTTGCAACAACCCGGTTCTGTGAATTCTCCTGCTACCGGTTATCTGGTTGCGCTGGCCGGCAACCCGAACACAGGGAAAAGTACGTTGTTCAATGCTTTAACCGGCCTCAAGCAACATACCGGGAACTGGCCGGGCAAGACCGTTGTTCAGGCTCGCGGCAATTACCGTCATAAAGGCAAACTGGTAACACTGGTGGATCTGCCGGGCGCTTATTCTTTGTGGGCCAGTTCGCCCGAAGAGGAAGTGGCCAGGGATTTTATCTGTTTCGGCCGGCCGGATGTTACCATAGTTGTTGTCGATGCCACCTGTTTGGAACGCAACTTAAACTTTGTGCTGCAAGTCATGGAAATAACCCCCAGAATCATCGTCTGCCTTAACCTGATCGATGAAGCTAGGCGCAGGAATATACATATCGACGTCCAAAAGCTGCAAAGCAGATTGGGCGTGCCGGTAATCCCGACAGCAGCACGCAGCGGCGAAGGGCTGAACCTGCTGAAGGATGCGGTGAACCGTATGGCTTCCGGCGCAGTCTGCCCTGAGCCCAGACAAATACGCTACGAGGAGAGCATTGAACAGGCCATCGAAGAGTTGGCAGCAACATTTGTTCCCACCTTACAGGAAGGGATAAACAAAAGGTGGCTCGCCCTGAGACTTATTGGGGGCGATTACTCGCTTATCAGCAGTATAGGAAAGCACCTGGGAAGCGGGAGGATAAAGGAGGAAGCGGAATATGGGACAGGCACAGCAGGAAAGGATGTTTTTAAATGAGGCCCTCTACAAAGCGGAAAATTTACGCCATGCTCAGGGTGAAAATATTCATGACAGAATTGTTGCGAATATATACGCTGAGGCTGAGGCGCTGGCTTCGGATGTTGTTAAGTTAACCGGGGCCGGAAAAGACCTTGAACGCCGGATAGATGATATTGTCACTTCGCGTATTTTCGGATTTCCGCTTATGCTCGCTCTATTGGGACTGGTTTTCTGGCTGACGATAACGGGGGCAAACTACCCCTCCGCATTACTTTCGGGGCTCCTTTTCGGGCTGGAGGAGAAGCTGACCGCCCTCTTTCAAATGCTTGGAGCGCCGGCATGGCTGCATGGGATTGCAGTGCTGGGCACATACCGGAGTCTAGCCTGGGTTTTATCTGTTATGTTACCGCCTATGGCCATTTTCTTCCCTATATTCACCCTGCTGGAGGATCTCGGATACCTGCCCAGAGTCGCCTTTAACCTGGATCGGGCTTTTAAACGGGTGGGCGCCCACGGCAAACAAGCTCTGACCATGTCCATGGGTTTTGGCTGTAATGCTGCCGGAGTAGTCGCGTCGCGGATTATTGATTCCCCGCGGGAAAGACTGATTGCCATACTGACTAACAATTTTGTGCCGTGCAACGGGAGATTTCCCACGCTAATCTTATTGGCCACAATTTTTTGCGGTGCGGGAACGGCTTCAATATCCGGAAAAATAGCCGCAATAGCGACAGTTACTTTGCTGGTGCTGATGGGTATAGTCATCACCTTGCTCGTTTCCCGGGTGCTCTCCAGAACCCTGCTGAAAGGCCAACCTTCTTTTTTCTCCCTGGAGTTGCCTCCATACAGAAAGCCGCAGATCGGGCGCGTTATCATACGCTCATTTCTGGACCGGACCGTCTTTGTACTGGGAAGAGCTTCTACCGTAGCCGCCCCTGCCGGCGCTGTTATATGGATCCTGGCAAATGTCTCCGCCGGTGATCTCCCTCTTCTTGCCCATGCAGCAGGGCTGCTTGACCCTTTGGGCCGTGCGCTGGGATTGGACGGAGTGATCATGCTGGCTTTTCTGCTGGGGCTGCCGGCCAACGAGATCGTTATCCCTATTATGCTGATGAGCTACCTATCTACCGGAACCATGCTGGAAATAGGCAGTACCGTCGCCATGAAAGAACTGCTGGTTTCTCAGGGTTGGACCTGGGTTACAGCACTGAACATGATGCTGTTTTCGCTACTGCACTTTCCCTGCGGGACAACGCTGCTTACAATCCACAAAGAAACCGGAAGCATTAAATGGGCAGCGCTTGGTGCTGTAATTACTACGGCCACTGCCATCAGTGTTTGTTTTCTGATAGCTCAGAGTGCTCGCCTCTTTAATCTGATCTGAAATTCAGCAAATTCAACAAAGAAAATATGCCAATTTTAAGATTATGTGCTCCAGAAATAAAAGCGAAAGATAAAAGCGAAACATTTTAATTTTTGGCGAATCTACCGACCGGTAAATGCTCATTTACAGGTATCACCTCCTTTTAAACATCAGCATAATCTATTCAAGCATGAAACAAGCGAGGGTGATCGTATGAATTTGGCAACCTCTGTGCTGCTGGCCCTGGCTCTTAGCATTGACGGCCTTGGAGTAGGGCTGGCTTATGGGATCAGGAAAATTAAAGTCTCTTTTCTTCCTATCATTCTTATTGCTTCCTGTTCAATTCCGGCCATGACGGTTTCCATATTAATCGGGCGGCTGGCGGGAGGCTTTATCCCTTACCGGGCTGCCGGTATGATCGGCGGCATTATTTTAGTGCTTGTCGGTCTCTGGCAACTTATTGAAGGCCTAAAAAAATACAGAGATAACCCTGTTTTATTAACAATAAACTTGAAAACCCTGGGGCTGGTACTGCAAGTTATACATAAACCTGAAAACGCCGATATGGATGAATCCGGGGATATTGACTATAAAGAAGCTTTGCTTTTGGGAATCGCACTGAATATCGATGTAATGGGAGCGGGATTAGGAGCCGGGATAGCCGGCTACTCTTTATTTTTAATCCCTTTTGTACCGGCCGCTTTACTTTTAGCCTTATATGCAGGTTTATTGATCGGAAAAAAAGAGAGCCAGGGCTTTTGGGGCAAAAAAGGACACATGCTGCCGGGAACTATACTGGTGCTTCTGGGGTTGGTGAACATCATTTGTTAATGGAGCAGCGATTGCTGTGGGCGGAGCTCCGCGTTGGGCCTTATTAGCTGTTCCTCTGGTTGGCATCAGTATTTTTACAGGGTTGGTGGAGCGGTTGGAATCAGATATTAAATTCCGTCCAACCCTTGGGTATCTGATTGCCCTTTCGAGCTTCCAATTATGCCTCGGCAGGACTTGGAGAGGAACAGGGGGTAAAACAGTAAAATCGGCATTTTCTGTTGAATGCCGATTTTTACATGGTGCGCCCGAGAGGATTTGAACCCCTGGCCTTCTGATCCGTAGTCAGACGCTCTATCCAGCTGAGCTACGGGCGCATATTATGGCGGAGAGAGTGGGATTCGAACCCACGATACGGGTTTTAGCCCGTATAATCGCTTAGCAGGCGACCGCCTTCGACCGACTCGGCCATCTCTCCGCGTTTAAAGCACTAATGGCGGAGGGGGTGGGATTCGAACCCACGGCTCTTTCGAGTCACCGGTTTTCAAGACCGGCTCCTTAAACCGCTCGGACACCCCTCCTGGTTGTTCCCAGGCAAAACCGTCAGTGTTTCCGTAGAAAGAGTATAGCATAAGATAGGCACAGTGTCAACCAAAGGGCAAATCCGCAAATCCACAGTTCCGGTGCAATAAAACCCGCTCAAATAAAACGACTTTACCGGCCCGACTGTCCCCTTTAAAGCCGTAAAAATTTCTATCTTTTTTAACCGGGCTTGATAATTCCTTCGTGATCAGGAGGAAAATAGGGCCGCAACGCTTTCGGAATAACAATACTGCCATCTTCCTGCTGATAGTTTTCTAGAATAGCAGCCAGCGTCCTTCCAATGGCAACGCCGGAGCCGTTCAAGGTATGGACAAATTCTGTTTTTACCCCCGGAGCAGGGCGAAAGCGTATACCGGCGCGGCGGGCTTGAAAATCGCGGAAATTGCTGCAGGACGATACTTCCCGGTAGGCGCCGTAAGCGGGAAACCAGATCTCCAGGTCATATTTTTTGGCCGCGGCAAACCCCAGATCACCCGTACACATAAGCATTACCCGGTAAGGTATCCCA
>JAKORA010000079.1 GCA_029778075.1 Bacillota bacterium
ACACGGGTTTATCCCCCGACGCTTCACGGCACTGCCTGGCGGCGGTAGCCCAACCGCTGGCGCTGGCCAGCATCCCTAGAATTACGGTTTCGTAGAAGCCAAACTCATTGTAGGGGCCGCTTAGCCGCATCACCACTTCCCTGCGCTCCATTTCATCCCCTTCACGTAAAGCCCAGAGAGAAATGCCTTTTCTAGGCTTTAGAAGTGCGGCGACCTCTTCCACGCCGGCAAAAACCCCACTTCTGCTGCAAAATATTTCGGCAACAGTAAAAACATCCTCGCGGCCGGCATGATGCAGGAGCTCCCTGGTACGGATAAAGTAAACATCGGTGGTGGCCCCTGCAAGGATCTCTTCATGGGTGGCGCTGTGTAATATTCGTGCTTGATCCACTGTAAATTCCTTGATATCTTGAACCCTTTTAAACTCGCGCACAATATCGCCCCCGCCTAAATGACTTTTACTCCCAAAGTCTTTTCCATTTCGTGCAAAGCAAACTGGTGGGCCTGCTGGTCAAATGAGGCGACACAGTCTTTATGCACCGTAACCGTGTAATTTCTCATCCGTGCATCGGCAGCGGTATAAAGAACGCAAATCTGGGTGCACACCCCGGCCAGCTCCAGATCCGTTATACCCAGTTCCCGTAAAGTCAAATCCAGGTCAGTACCGTAAAAGGCGCTATAACGCCTCTTATAAATTAAAAAATCGCCCTTCTGCGGGGCCAGTTCTTCGACCACCTCTCCACCATATTCGCCGGCCAGGCAATGCTGTGGAAACATTTGGAATTCGGCATCACCGGGAAGGTGGCGGTCCATGATATAAATGACCGGGTACCCCTGCGAACGCCATTCATTTAAACGTGAGGCTACATTCCTAATTACTTGCTCTGAATCCCCTATACTGAGCGCTCCATCCTCCCGTAAGAAATCATTAAGCATATCAATAATAATAAGGGCCTTAGACATCTCTCATCTCCTCCTGGCGATAATTTATTCTAGCTTGCTTAATTCCATTGTAACAACAATTGAGCTATTTTTATATTAAAAAATTAAAAAGTTTAATGGTTAAGGAAGAAAAGTTGCCTGGAGTTGTCTTGTTAATTCTCTTCAAAAATGCCCGATTTTGCCTGACAATTAACTGACATATTCTTGATAATTCCCTCACTTTATTTAGCTAAAATTACTGATAAGATTGTGCCTCCATCCTTTGGGATACGGGAGTTGGAGCTATTGATCCTTGTTCAGTTTTTACAAGTAATAATATTTTGTTTTGGCCTTTATTTTTTAGGTGTAACCGCGGCAGGCCTATTCAGTATAAAGCCCTGCCGGGAACACCCCCCGCAAAAAAGGTTTGCTATTATTGTGCCCGCACACAACGAGGAGCGCGTGGTCGGTAAACTGGTACGCAACCTGATGAGACTGGCCTATCCTTCTGATTTATATGATGTTTATGTCATTGCCGATCACTGCAGTGATAAAACGGCGGCAGCAGCCCGGGCGGAGGGCGCCACAGTATGGGCACGCTCGGGCGGCGCAAGAGGAAAGGGTCGTTCGCTACGGGAAATCATGGCCCGGCTGGGTTTTACCGTACCGGGAGCCAGCCGCTACGATGCCGCTGTAATTATTGATGCCGACAACCTGGTGGCCCTGAATTTTCTGCAGGTTATGAATAACCGCCTTCTGGAAGGAGAAAAGCTGATTCAGTGCTTCATTGATGCAAAAAACCCCAATGATAGCTGGGTCACCGCGGTTTTTACTGTTAACTTCTGGATAAACAACCGCTTTATCCTCCAATCCCGCTGCAATCTAGGCTTGAGCTCTCTCACGGCCGGTACGGGAGTATGCATCTCCCGGGAAGTGCTCGAAAAAACCGGGTGGTCCACGGTAACTATCACCGAAGACCTGGAATTTGCCATCCAGGCACTCACCCATGGCTTCCGCGCCACATTTGCCCCGGAAACACGGGTCTATGATGAAAAACCGCTTGATTTCAAAGCAGCCTGTATTCAGAGATTGCGCTGGGCCAGAGGGCAGCTTAACGTGGCCATGCGCTATGCGCCCCGCCTTCTGGCAGCGGGGTTAATTAAAGGTGATCTGGCCAGGTTTGAGGGGGGGCTGCGCCTGCTGCAGTTACCGGTCGTTGCCCTGGGGACAATTATGGCTTTACTGGCATTAATTCAACCTGATCTCTTCCGCGATACTTCGCTTTACTATCAACTGGGGCGGCAATTTCCCCCGGCGGCAATATTTTTAGCTGCCTTACCTTATCTTTTACCGCTGTTTGCCCTGGTCCTTGACAGGCTGCCCTTAAAACCTTTCCGCTATTTCTTTTTATACCCCGTTTTTTATTTAAGCTGGATCGGATTAATTATTTACGCCATTTTCACCTTCCGCAAGCAAAAATGGGAGCCTTCCCACCATACCCGGGATCTGGAGTACTATCACCTGCAAATGACGCCTGTATCATCGCTTACCCGGCGGAGATACAAGCCCCGGCAGGCCGGCCTGGAAAAATATAAAAATACCAAGCCGGGACAACATCCCGCACATTCTGTTACAATAGAATAAAATATCGGGAGAGGACATTTCCAGTGAGACAGCCTGTTATTCTGGTAATCGAGGATGACCGCCATATCCTGGAGCTGCTGAAAGTCTGCCTGGGACAGGAAGGATACAAGGTGGTTACCGAAGAAAACGGCATCCAGGGATTAGCCAGGGCCAAACAGGGCGGATGGGATTTGATCATTCTGGATCTAATGCTGCCGGGTATGGATGGCCTCACCATCTGCAAGGAACTTTCGGCCAAAGACTTTTCTGTCCCCATTTTGATCCTCACCGCAAAAGGGGAAGAATTTGACCGCGTTTTGGGGCTTAAACTGGGGGCTGATGATTACGTGGTTAAGCCGTTCAGTCCCCGCGAACTTGCCGCCAGGGTAGAAGCGATCTTGCGGCGGGTGGGCAAAACCGCTTCCGCCCTGGAAGAAATTCAATTTAGTGAACTGAGAATCAATCCTTCCCTGCGCGTCACCACTATAAATGACAACAAAGTTCTACTGACTCCCAAAGAATTTGACATCCTTT
Organism: Bacillota bacterium; assembly: GCA_029778075.1. Taxonomy (GTDB): domain Bacteria; phylum Bacillota; class Dethiobacteria; order DTU022; family UBA8154; genus UBA9862. The sequence goes on from JAKORA010000079.1 coordinate 3,079, forward strand.
ATTTGCTCGCTTCCCATCCTGGAAGAGTCTTCACCAGGGATGAACTGCTGAACCGGATCTGGGGATTTGATTATCTCGGCGGCAGCCGGGCCATCGATGAGCATATTAAGAATATACGCCAAAAAATTAAGGAAGCGGGCGCACATTATACTTATATCCAGACCGTTTGGGGCGTGGGTTATAAATTTGAGGAGCTGGCGCCATGAGCCTTTTTCCCTTGAAACGCTTCTATGCCAGGCTTATGCTCAGCTACCTGATGGTAACAGTAGCGGTACTCGGGGTCATCGGTATTATTTTTATTACCCTGATGGAAAGATATTTTTTTAGTGTTGAAGGATGGCAACTGATCAGCCGGGGCGAAAGGGCGGGGGCCCTGCTCCAGGAACCGCTGCAGCAGCAGGATATTTTCGCCCTGAAACAGATTATTACAACGCTGGCCTTTTCTTATGATGCTTATCTCGTGGTGACAGATAAAGATGGAACCATACTGGCTGATTCCGGATCGGAGCCGGACCGGCTCGGGTTGAGCGTAGAACAAAGCGAAGTGGAACATGTTCTCTCGGGAAACGTGATTACGAAGCAAATTACAGGGCCGGAATTTAACAGCCTCTTCTACATGGCGCCGATCTACGAACCAGGATTCAATCCTGACGATATGCGTGAAAATGAAGACGACTCTGTGGACAGTACCGGCCATGTGATCGGCTCACTGGCGATTAGCATTCCCCTTGGGCCCATCGCCGGCACTATCGCAGGGGTTACCCGGCTGGGCATTTATGCCGCTTTAGGGGCAGTGGTCCTGGCAGCATTAATCGGCTACTCGCTTTCACGGCGGATCTCCAGGCCGGTGGAAGAAATGAGCCGGGTAGCCCTGGAG
>JAKORA010000080.1 GCA_029778075.1 Bacillota bacterium
ACAGGGCATCGCGGAACATTTAAAAAATGCCCTGAATAATATTGAACAATGGCGTGCTCTTGGGAATAACGGTAATAAGTATGTAATGGAAAAATTCAACAGGATGAAACTCGCAAAAACACTCGCTGACGAAATCAAAAAAACTGTGGGGAACAAAAAATGAAAGACTATCTTGGTTTAAAGAAACAGGGAACCGAAGTAGCAGAGACCGATCCCAAAATAATAACCCTTGCCATCGGTACCCGCCCAGAAGCCATAAAAATGGCGCCTGTTTACAGGGCACTCAAAAAAACGCCGGGGCTGGAACCCAAAATCCTTCTCACCGGCCAGCACCGACAGCAACTCGACCAGGCGCTGGAGCTTTTCGACGTTGCAGCCGACATCAACCTTGATGTCATGGAAGACCGGCAGACCCTCCCGGAACTGGCGGCACGCATCATGCCCGGTGTCGCCCGGGCACTCCGCGACATGAAGACCGACTATGTTCTCGTCCACGGAGATACCCTTACCACTTTCGCCGTGGCCTGGACGGCATTTTTGGAGGGCATCTCCGTAGGGCACGTAGAGGCAGGGCTGAGGAGCCACGACCTTTACAATCCCTTTCCCGAGGAGGCTAACCGAAAACTTACGGACGTAATCACAGATATGGCTTTTGCACCGACGCCCTTGGCACGTGAGAACCTCATAAAGGAAGGGAAGGCTCCCGAGAGAATCATGGTGACTGGGCAGACAGGAATAGATGCCATACGTTACGCTTCGGGAAAGAGCGAACTCCCGGGAGACCTGCATGCAATAAAAGGCGAGGTCGTCACCGTCACCCTTCATCGGAGAGAAAATTGGCCCCTTTTGCGTGAACTTGCGGAGAAACTAAAAGAACTTGCAGAAGAGAACACAGAAAAGACCTTTATTTTCCCCGTACACTTGAACCCAGTGGTTCGGGAAGCTGTAATGCCCATCCTCGAAAAGGTGAGAAATTTCTGTCTTCTGGAGCCGCTTGGTTATGGTCAGATGGCTGCTTTGCTTGCGAGGAGCACGCTAATTATCA
>JAKORA010000081.1 GCA_029778075.1 Bacillota bacterium
GGTGATGCTCTTCAAAAGCTTTTTGTCCTTTTTCAGTCAGGCTGATCAGATTAACCCGCCGGTCCTCTTTTGTTGATGTACGTCTGGCGTAATTTTTGGACTCTAAACGATCTACAGTAACAGTGGTTGTGCCGGTAGTAACCCCTAGTTTGCTGGCAAGAGACTTCATGTTCATCGTTCCGTATTGTCCCAGTGCTTCAAGGGCATGAGCCTCTGAAACACTTAAGTCGCTGGAGCGGATGACAGAACTTTCCCAGGAAGCAAAGCTGTTAAAAAACAGTAAAAGCTCATCTGTTAATTCCTCGATGTGGCTCAACGCAAAAAACCTCCTTGAAAGTTATAATATTTGAATTTAATAATATTTGATTTTCAAAGCATATTTTATATCTTACCTATCTTTTTGTCAAGGGGGAGTTTTAAGACTTGAAGAAAACCTCTAAAAAAGGACATTATTCCTCGCCTTTCATAAATGTCATTATATCGCGTAATTGACAAGGTGACATTATCACAGATTAAACACACACCGGGCAAAAGACAGTTGACAAAATCAACACCCTGTGCTAAGATTAGCTCAAATTTAAACCAGGCAAAGACAATGAACGAGGAAAGTAAGCTGGCGACGTTTTCTACAGAGATGGGAGGCCGCAGGCTGAAAGCCTCCTGGTATAACAACCAGCCGAAGTTCCCTCGGGAGTTGTGCGCTGAAGAACCGCATTTAATAAGCAGAACTGCAAAAAAACCAGGAAAAGCCAAAACAGTTGTCACGTATAACGGTCAGTAGGCGTTAACGGATGCTTTCACCGTTAAAAGGAAGGGGGTATAAGGCTGGATTATTTTCAGTCCGTACCTGACACCACTGCTAAGAAGCGCTATTATTCTTCAATAGAGGTATCGGGCGGACAACTCCGGCCCGTATCTGATATGAGGGGAGCACCGGGTTGCCGGATGCTCAACCAGGGTGGTACCGCGTGAAGCATAAGCTTCCGTCCCTAGGACGGAAGCTTTTATTTTTATGCTGAGCCTCCCAAAGTGGTAGAGATAACCGCTATCTGTGAAAGCCTGGTAAAGTATTTTATGGATTTGAATTTAAATCAGAAAGGATGAGTAAAATGGAGACTGTTGTTAAACCTGTGGAGAATGTTGAAGGCCGGATCAGGGTGCCGGGAGACAAGTCAATTTCTCACCGGGCGCTGCTTTTTTCTTCTCTGACAGAAGGCAGCGTGGAAATTGAAGGACTCCTTGAGGCCGGGGATACCGTATCAACAATGAACTGTTTAAAGGCGCTGGGAGTTGAAATTGAAAAGGATGCAGAAAAAATAACAGTAAAAGGAAAAGGGCTGCGCGGCTTTAAAGAGCCGGAAAACGTCCTGGATGCGGGAAACTCCGGAACTACGGCGCGCCTTCTTGCGGGTTTGCTCGCCGGGCAGCCCTTCCACTCCACGCTGACGGGTGACAGTTCCCTGAGAAAACGTCCCATGCAGAGAGTGATTGAACCGCTAAGGCAGATGGGCGCTTTTATCAACGGCAGGAACAACGGCGAGCTTCTGCCGCTGTCCATTAGAGGGTATGACCTGCTTCCTGTTAACTATAGCCTGCCAGTTCCCAGCGCCCAGGTAAAATCTGCCCTGCTCATTGCCGCCCTTTACAGCCGGGGGACATCAGAAATTATTGATCGCTATGGTACCAGGGACCATACGGAAAGAATGCTGCAATATCTGGGCGCCGATATCAAAAAGCTGGGGAAATACCACATCAGACTCAAGAGCCCTGTCAAGCTGAAAGGTGAAAGGCTCCGGATTCCCGGCGATATTTCTACAGCGGCCTTCTTCATTGTGGCGGCAACTCTGGCGCCCCGCGGGGAGCTGTATATTGAAGATGTAGGGATTAATCCTAGCAGGACCGGCATCCTGGAAGTGCTGCAAAAGATGGGAGCCGAGATCGGCATCTTGAACAGAAGGGAGTATAACAGCGAACCTGTCGCCGATCTGCTTGTTAAAGGCGGCCGGCGTTTAAAAGGAACGGAGATATCCGCTGAAATAACCCCGCGGGTAATCGACGAAATACCGGCTTTGGCCGTAGCCGCCCTCTTTGCGGAAGGGGATACGGTTATCAGGGGGGCAGCCGAGCTGCGGCTCAAAGAATCCGATCGTCTGAAATCAATCTTCGTAGAACTCCAAAAGATGGGGGCACTGGTGCGTGAGCTTCCGGATGGCCTGGTGATCCGGGGCGGCGCAAAACTTACCGGCGCCCGCTGTGAAAGCCACGGCGATCACCGGATTGCCATGGCTTTGGCCATAGCTGCCCTTTTTGCCGGGAGCGAGTCGGTGATTGACGGGAGCGAAGCAGTCCAGGTTTCATGTCCCGGCTTTTTTGAACTGCTGAACGGAGTAGCTTCCTGATTGTAACTGTTAGTCATTATTTCGTGCTTCTTTATTTCCAGGGTAATAATACAGGCTGCCGGCGGGACTGATGCCTCCGGCAGCCTTAAACCTTAAAACAATAATATAGATGAACCGGCTAAACCGAGAGAAGCCCGGTTTGCTGTAGAGCCCGGGGTTTATTACAGCAGAAGGAAGATAAGATACTGGAAGATCATTTCTTCAAAGCCTTGAAGCTTTGATGCTCCCAGCTCCGATATCTCGGGATGCTCCGCTTTAAACTGTTCCCATGTCCGGTAATATTTGCTGTCAAGTTTTCTGGAAGCTGACGGGTCGACTTTGTAATCTTCCTTGTTAAACGCCAGGCCGGCGGTTTCTCCGGCATTGGCGTAAACTCCGTGATCCCGCACATATTCTGTTACGGCACAAAGATTTTCCAGCTTGATGTCGGTTATGGTGAGTGGACTTTTATCCGTTCTGAAATAGAATTTTCCTCCGGGAGCCAGTATGTCAAGCATTTCCTTTGCTTTATCCAGGCACTGCTCTTTGGTGTTGGTCTTTAATATCGTCAGGGGATATAACCCTGTGATGATATGTTTCTTGCCCAGTTTTTCCTTGATTAATTTGGGATCGCCGTACTCAAACATCAGCCTTGTATCAACCGGGAGCTCGTACAGATAATCAAGGTACCTGTCCCAGTTGTCTTCACAGAACAGCTGACAGTGTATACCCATAGAGGCATATTCGTCGACCATCCGTTTAAAAGTCGGCCAATATAACTTTTCAAAGTCTTTTTCCCGCATGAACGTAGGCATATGAAGCGGTATAAAGACGGCGGCGTTATTGTCTATTGTTGCCGGCATGCCTTTTTTCAGCACAATTGGATATAGGGCCTCACAGGCCTCCGCCACTTTTTCAGGTATTCTCCTTATATCCATGCTAATGCCGCGAAATCCTCTGAGTTGGTCCGCCAGAAAGTCAAAGGGCGCCTCTGTAAAACCGCCTGCCTGGCGGGGGGCGGCATAATAGCCATATTTTTCCACCAGCCTGGCAATGATCGCGCCGGCCTGCCCCATGTCGTTGTTGTAGCCCAACAAGCTTTTGGCAAAGCTTATTGCCATCTTAAAAGGTTCATCTAACTTTAGAGCCTTGTACTGTCTCGGCAACACACGTTCAAGCAGGCAATCGTAAGGTTTTTCAATAAGATAATCATAATCTTCCGGCAGCATACCCACTACTTCCGGGTGCTGAATGAATCCATTTGATCCCATCACAAAGGACTGTGACTCCAGAACCTGGTAGTAGGAAGGGTACCTGAACGAGCCGGTAAACGGGCAGGTATCTGAGTATAAAACCTGGCAGATCTTATCCGCCGCCTCTTCAACAAGTGCCGGATTCCATTGCGCCGTCAACAGATCAAGCCCGCCGTACTGGGCTATAAATTCCAGCGACAATCCAATAGTAATAGGCACCCTCTTCGGTATCCTGTTATTAAACAAATCTTCATGGATACTGATTCTTTCTTCTTTTAACGCTTTAACATCAGACATTGATTTCACCCGCTCTCGGAATATTCTTATTCCAAAATATCTATATTGGCCAAACCATCCTCCGGGCGGCTCATTACAATCCTCAAAAATTTACCAGCTATAGCTTTCCCCAGGCGAAAGGATAAAGCAGCTGGAGCTTGTTTTTTCCTCTACTTTTCTTTTGAACTCCTCGGGGTCTGCCTGGATTACGGGCCAGGTATTGTAATGGTAAGGAATAACTCTGGGAGCGCCGACAAAGGATGCAGCCATGACGGCGTCGTCTATACCCATGGTAAAGTTGTCCCCGATTGGCAGCAGGGCGAGATCCAGAGGGGTCAGCTCGCCGATCAGTTTCATATCGCTAAAGAGTCCTGTATCTCCGGCAAAGTAGATGTTTTGCCCGTAGTAGTTTATCACAAAACCGCAGGCATGGCCTCCGGGAATACCTGAGCCATGAAACGCCAGGGTAACTTTAACCCGGCCAAAGGGGAACCGGTAGCTGCCTCCGATACCTATGCCGTGGGCGTTTAAGCCTTTTCCTTGGGCCTGGGAGGCTATTTCGGGCGTGGATATAATCGTAGCATTGCAGGCACCGGCTATTTCATAAGCCTCGCCCAAATGGTCATGGTGGGCATGTGAAATTAAGATGTAATCCGGTTTCAACTCCTCCGGTTTTAAGGGTGCAAGGGGATTTTCCCTTAAATAGGGGTCAAAGAGCAACGTTTCTTTCTCCTTATCCTGCAGCAAAAAACAGGCATGTCCTAGAAAAGTGATCTCCGGCATATGCAAGCACCTCTTTCTTGATTTTTGTCCGCTTAAATTATAGCATAAAATATTTCTTTGCGAAACTTCTTAATATAATAGTAAAATGATGTTTAAACAGAAACGCCGGATTTTTTTCTTGACAGGGAAGAAAACAGGTGGTAAAATATAACTAACAAAGTTGGTAATAAATTAATTTAATAAATTGCCAACAAAACGAGGTGATTGGAATGCTTGCAGCCAAATGTCCCGGTCAGGACCGGCGCAACTGGAAACCAGAGGATATCTTCGAGCATGAGTGCCCACACTGCGGTGCTATTATGGAGATTTGGAAAACCGACGTGAAAACCAGATGCCCTGAATGCCGCGAGACGGTCTTCAACCCTAAATTTAATTTGGGATGTGCTTTGTGGTGTGCTTATGCCGAACAGTGTGTTGGCGATCTCTCCGGAGTTTACACGCAAAGACCGGATGTTCTCAGGGATAAATTGGAGATGGAGGCGCGAAAGCATTTTATCGGGGAGAAAGCAAGGTTGAAGTACACCCAGGAAGCGGCAGAAGTTGCTTCACGCCTCCTGGAGATGGAAAAAGAGGCCGAACCCCCCGTAATCGTTGCTGCCGTTTTGCTCCATGATGCCGGCTACGCGGCATGTAAAAAAGAGCTCGGCGACGGTGCGGAGCTGGAATCCTGCACTGTCAAAAAAAGCAGTGAAATAGCGGGGCAAATTATGGGAGAACTGAAGCTCCCCCGCGCTATTCAAGAAAAAGTCTTAAAAATTATCGCTCTCGGCAAAGGCGCCGGCAACGGCAGCGACAACGCCGACGGAGTAGGCGGGGAAGTTAACGAGCAGTTGTGGCATGATATTCACGAACTGACGCGTTTCATATTGGCAAAAGCAGAAGCCGGCAGCTCTCTGCCGGAGGAAAAAGAGGCGCTTATGGGGCGGCTGAGGAGAGAAAGCTCCCGAAGATATGCCCAGAAGCACATTTAAAGTTTTCCTGAGCAAAAAGAGCCGCTTTTAAATGAAAAGGAAGGGCTGACAGAGCCTCCTCTTTAACGCAAAGGCAATTTTTCTCCCGGTTTGCGATCAACTTTTTCTCCCTCCAGCCGCTGGTACGCTTCAGCCAGGTCTTTGATCGTGGCCTGTTCCAAATCCGCAATTATTTTCTCCTGTGTCCGCTCCAGGATTTGATGGATGGGGCAGGAATCGCTTTTCTGGCAGTAATCCGGCTGCTTCAGGCAGTGGGTAAGACCTACAGGGCCGTCAAAAAGCTCGATTACCTGACGGAGAGAGATTTCGGCGGGGTCGACGAGCAGGCGGATACCGCCGGAAGAGCCCCTGATGCTCTGGATTAGACCGCTTTTCTGCAGATGCGAAACAATCTGGGATACCAGGTTGAAGGGGATATCATGTACAGCTGCTATTTCCCTGGAGGCATAAAACCTTTCTTTATCCCTGCCGGCCAGTTCGGCCAGGATTATCCACCGCGCCGATCCCACCTGCGCCGACCCAGATCACCTCGCCTGCCCCGCAGAGCTCGTCGAGATCGGCGGGCCGATAGTCCGCGACCCGGCTCCCGAGGATGTCGGGCTCGAGAGCAGAGGCGACCAACGGCGCTCCCTGCA
>JAKORA010000082.1 GCA_029778075.1 Bacillota bacterium
CCGTCTTCCGCTTCGCCGACAACTTCATACCCGTTCTTCTCCAGCACATTGCGCAGCGTCATACGCATAAAGGCCGTATCATCAGTGATTAATACTCTTTTTCCCAAAATTAACCCTCCCATCATCAAGCAAACTGGCAACATCCAGGATAAGAGTTACACGCCCGTCTCCAAGCACCGTGGCGCCGGCTATACCCTTAATATCGCTGATAAGGTTGCCGAGGGATTTAATGACCACTTCCTGTTGGCCCAGGAGTTCATCAACGATAAATCCGGCTTTTTTCTCACCGGCCTGAATAACAACCACTGGATAAACATCTTGTTCCAGGTATTTTCCCATGCCGAGGCTTTCCTGTAAGGAATACAGGGGCAGGACTTCTTCCCGCAAGGTAATGACCTTTCCCTGCTGAATCGTTTTAATATCCTGCGGCTCAACAAAAAGGTTTTCACGAACTGCTTCAATGGGAATGGCATAGACTTCTTTACCGGACTCTACCATAAGGGTTCTGATAATGGCCAGCGTGAGAGGAAACCTGAGAATAAATTTGGAACCTTTTCCCGGAGTACTTTTTACTTCGACCGTTCCGTTGAGTGTTTCAATAGCTGTCCTGACAACATCCATACCTACACCCCGACCAGAAATGTCGGTAATTGTCTGCGAAGTGCTAAAACCGCTGCGAAAGATAAGGCGCAGGGCTTCATCATCGCTCATATTCTCAGCTTCTTCCGCGGAGATTATCTTTTTCTCCAGGGCTCTGGCTTTAAGAACCTCCGGATCCATTCCCCTGCCGTCATCCTCCACGCTAACCACTACATGGCTTCCTTCATGATGCGCCTCCAGGACTATTTTGCCGACCGGGTTTTTCCCGCTGCGAATTCTTTCCTCTTTTCCTTCCAGGCCATGATCGACGGCATTGCGCAAAAGGTGAACCAGCGGGTCCCCGACCTGGTTAACTATGGTGCGATCCAGCTCGGTATCCTCTCCGGAAATAAATAACTCCACTTCTTTATTCCTCTCCAGGCAAAGATCACGGACCATGCGTGGGAAGCGGTCAAAAACCTGTTTTATCGGCACCATCCGTAAGGTCATAACAGCATTTTGCAGCTCCGTGGTAATCCTTTCCATCTGCTCCAAAGCATTTTCCAGCAGCTCATTATCTACCATTTTCCCTAGTTCAACCACACGGGTACGGTTGATGATCAGCTCTCCGACAAGGTTTACCAGGCTATCGAGCTTCGCTGTTTCTACACGTACTGTTTTTTCTGAACTACGCGCGGTTAAAGAAGGCGCCCCTGCTTTCGGAGAAGCCTCCGGCGCTTTTTTCGGCGTTTCTTCGTCTTTATCTGCCGGCGATAATGATTTTTCGAATCCAGGAGGTGACTGAGCGCCGCTATCCTCGAGCGGTGTCTGAACCTGTGCTTCAGCCCCGCTTTCGATATCTACCGGGAAAATATTTACATTTTCTATCTCCGCAATGCTTTCAACAGATTGTTTTAACGCGCCCGTATCCA
>JAKORA010000083.1 GCA_029778075.1 Bacillota bacterium
ATGCTGCATTTTTCCGGAATATATTTTTCGATATTCCCGCATACCGGGCAAAGATAGTAGAATACTTCTTCTGCCTGGTCAAGGTTCTCAAGTGCTTCTTTAAAAAGCCTGGCATGAACCTCTTCCGCTTTCATGGCAAAAGTAAACGACATAAGCGCAGCCTTGTTTCCTTCTGCTTCAGCCTCTTTGACAAATTCGGGGCACATCACCTTATGTTCATGGGTTTCGCCTGCAATCGCATCTTCCAGGTTATCAGCAGTTGAACCGATTTTCCCGGCGATCTCAAACTGCTTTAAGGCATGCAAAGTCTCAGCCTCTGCGGCAGCCCTGAACAATTTAGCGGCATTAAGCTTTCCTTCTTTTTCAGCTCTTTGGGCATAGGCCAAATACTTTCTGTTGGCCTGGGATTCCCCAGCAAACGCCTCCATTAGATTGGCCAGGGTTTTGTTTTCGGTCATTGGTTTTGCCTCCTCATATTTATTTAAAGTTATTATTAGTTTTCCCGCCGCACCTCAGGGAAACCTGCTAATTTTCAACGATTTCACATTCCAAATGGTAAAATACAATTACTGAAGATAATTCTGAAAAACGGAGGGTAATCATGCGGGTTATCGACTTGACCAGGCCGATTCATAGCGGGATGGAGATTTATCCCGGCGATCCTGAAGTGGTAGTGGAAGTAGTGCATACATATGAAACGAATACATGGGTATTGCGCAAACTGACCATGGGGTCGCATACGGGAACACATGTCGACGCCTTTTCGCATATGCATAAAGACGGCGAGACGCTGGAAGAGATACCCCTGGAGCGGTTTTTCGGCAAAGCACGCCTGGTCTTCCCCAACCAGCCGCTGCCCGCCAGGATAGGGCTTATCTTCAGGGAAGAAGTGGATCTGGACCGCCTCGCGTCCATTCTTGCCGCTCACCCCCCCTTTGTCGGCGGGCCGATCACCGAAGATCTTGAACGGGCCTTGCTAAAGAACAAAATTGTGACCTTCACCGGCCTGATCAACCTGGATCAATTGCCCGCGGATAAAGAATTTATGTTCTTCGGCTTTCCCCTGAGGATAAAAGACGGAGACGGTTCACCGGTCCGGGCGGTAGCCATCATCGACTAGTCCATGTGGTCTCACAGGTTGGCGGTCATAATCTGGTTAAGAATCACAAGGAGTGAGTCAGACTGATGCTGTTACGCCATTTATTATCTATCCTCTTTTTACCCTTCCTGGCGGCGGTGGTGATCCCTTTTTGG
>JAKORA010000084.1 GCA_029778075.1 Bacillota bacterium
ACATACCATTTTTTTGGTATGTCCCGGTGGCAGTGCCTAAAGTGGCGCGCCGTGGGGTGTTTTATCAGAATATTTCCGCCACCTCCCTTTCCTCCCAGGTGGCGGACAATAGTTGCCCGTCCCTGTAGACATAATAGTGTTCACTAGGAGCACCGTATAGTCTGCCACTGTAGCCAGTTCGAAAGACTGTATTTGCCGGCATTATGGCAACTAATTGCATGCCCCAACCCATTCGCCCGGCGTCTCCTTGGGCTATGACGCCCTCGCATAAGATTTCCCCCGGGAATGGGTGAAACGTAGGACGTTCTATTCCCCAATAATCTTCTTCTGTGCCCCCATCACGGTCGCCCGTGTGGGAGTTTCCTCCTCTAAATCCTATTTTAGTCCTGAATACGCAGATACATTTTTCTGTAGTATCTGCGTCTTCCGTTTGGAACAACTTAGGCTTTCCTGACTTAGTTGTTCCAACAGTGGCGGAAAGGATATGTGTATACCCTTTTTCTAGCCATTCCGCATAAGTATCGGGAAGGAGTTGCACAGGAAGGACACCGAGTATCCTGCCCCTGCCTTCCTCACCTATGAGAATAGCAGGTATGGTAACTCCTGCACCCTTCAGTGTGAAGGAGTCAACTCTCACTCCTTCTGTAACTTTTCCGCTTTCAATAGTAAAGATTTTCATTTTTTCCTCCTTTTTCGGGCTCCCGGTCTTTTCGACCTTCCGCCCGTGCGGCTGTTTCTCCCCGCCGCCGGGATATTTTTTCTGCTCTTTCTCTCCATTTTTTTGGTAGCCCCGAGCACCAAAGAGCTACCATTCCCTCGTTTATCGCAGCGGTGCCCACGCTCTACAATGCCTATACGGAGATGGTCGGTGTAGAGTCCGTTGCCATCCACTTCTACCGCCTTGCAATGTCTCCACGGAGACGGTCGGTGCAAGGTCCGTTGCCGCCCATTTTTACCGCCCTGCCTTGCGCACCCAGGGGCAGGGTCTCTCGATGCGGTGCCCACAATCAACTAGAACTCGATATTGTACTCTTTGGCTAATCTTTCAAATGTCCCAATAAAATCTCTGCTCACCATTAGTGCTGTACCGTCGTTGTCGTCGACGAAGACGACAACGATTCCGGCTTCAAGTTGTGGCTCTAATTCACGGAGAAAAGATACCATTTCGCTAGAATCATTCTTCCAGAAACAATTGTATTTTTTCATATCCAACACTCCTTTGTTTTTATTTTGTGCCGGGATTGCCGCTCCCGGCAGGCGGTAGTTTTCTGTTTCTCCCCTCTACATTTATCCGGGCTTGGGACCGGCTGCCGGAATTCGGCAGGCTGCATTAGAGACTGGGGATAAACCCCGCAACTTCTAAGCTACTTCAGCAAACATGTATATTCTTACTTGTCTGCTCACAGGGTCATAATCTATGTCAAATCCAAAGAGATAATCCTTATCGTTATAGCTGGAATTAAATCCATCCCACTTTTCTTGAAAGAGGTCTTCTATTATATCGGGGTCCCATTCCAGTCTTATTGCTGCTTCTCGAACTAGCTTAACGATTTGCTTCTCGCTTACTTTGCGCTCCCACCAGATTTCCTTTTCTATCCTACCATCAAACCTTTTTATCGTCCGCATCCTTATTCCTCCTATTTGTTTTTTGTTTATTTTGCGCCGGGATTGCCGCTCCCGGCAGGCGGTATTCCTACGCCTTAACTGGTACAAATACAAGCTTATAATTCTTGTTAGTAGCTGCAACTTTTGCAAGTTCTTCAGGGTGCTCGGTATACGCTCGTTCTCCGTCAAAACTGACAAGATGCGGTTTCCGCCGCCGTATGAATGATATTATCCCTATGTCACCAATGACCTCGCAATACGGCAAGCTGTCAACCTCTACAATTACACCAAAGTTTTCGTAGGTAGTTGTGAGATACCCCATTTTTTTAAACCTCCAAAAATA
>JAKORA010000085.1 GCA_029778075.1 Bacillota bacterium
AAGGAGTTGCAAAAAACAGGAACTATTTACCAGGCCCCCGTGTACATTGTTGCCGCAGGCGATCCGGAACTATCCGGTAAAAAACGTGATCAAGAGTACTATATGGTGGATGTTGCTATTGCCCTGGAACATCTTATCCTGGCCGCTGCTGCTGAAGGACTGGGGACCTGTTGGATAGGGGGAAGATTCGATGAAGAGAAAGTAAAAGAAGTACTGAATATCCCGGAAAATATTCGTGTTGTGGCCATAACTCCCCTCGGTTATCCTGCGGAAACAGAAATGGCCAGAAAAAGAGAGCGTAAACCCCTCGAGGAAATTGTTCGCCGGGAACACTGGTAAAATCAGCGTTAGGTTGTGAGATGTTTGGCTGACGGTAACAGGATATACCGCTGCAGGGAGCGACAGATCCAGCAAATCTTTAATAAAATCTATAAAAAGTATGACCTGATGAATTCGTTAATCAGCTTCGGGCTGCACAAGGCCTGGCGCAGGGATATAATCAAGCACCTGGAGATTGAAGAAGGGGCAAAAATACTGGATCTTTGCTGTGGAACGGCGGAATGCACGATTGCTCTGGCAAGGAAAACCGGCCCCAGAGGAAAGGTGTATGGCCTGGATTTTAGCGAAAACATGTTGATGGTCGCACGGGAGAAAATAGAAAAACTAAAGCTGCAGAATATAAAACTACTTTACGGCAATGCCAGGGAGTTGCCTTTTGAGGACGACTGCTTCAACTATGCGGTGATTGCTTTTGGTTTGCGCAATACAGCCGATTATATGCAAGTTATAAAAGAAATGTACAGGGTTGTAAAATCTGGCGGCAAAGCCGTTTGCCTGGACACTGCAAAGCCTGCTTTACTCCTTTTTACAGGGGTATACAGCTTTTATATGCGTACAATTGTGCCCGTGCTGGGAGCGCTTTTTGCCCACAATGCATATAGAGAATATGCCTGGTTGGGGAGTTCGATGGCTTTATTCCCTGACAGGCATGAATTGACGGAGATGTTTTACCGGGCAGGATTTAAGGATATTAAGGTAAAAGCCTACTGTGGAGGAGTTGCTGTAATGCATCTAGGCTGTAAGTAAAACAGGCCCAGGAATTTAAATGTATTGCATATTATTATGGTTATTTAAATAATGATAAGTTAAGGACTTAAGAAAGGGCGAACCTTTCATGAAGCAGGAAAAGATAATCAGGTATCTTGTTTATGCATTTGTTCTCTTCGGATTTCTCCTGTTGTCGCAACATGTTGTAAAAGAATTTCGCAGGATAGCCAGTATAACATATAATACTTATCCGTATATTTATGTGTCAATTATTAGCTCCATCCTTATAGGTGTACTAATTGGACTGGAGATGCTTTTAAGAGAAGCTCGAAAGAGGGGCACCTGGAAGATTCATGCCGAAAAATTGCTTTTCCTGGGGCTGCCCTCCTTTTATTTCACCTTTAACAGCCTTATATCACTGCCTTTTTTCCCCCATCAAGTATCGCTGCCCTCTTTGCCTTATATAAATCCGGAAACAACCCCCATTGTAGCCATCATTTTGGGGTATACTATCAGCACAAGTTTCTATAAAAAGATAGATTAACAGCAATATTTTTGGGGCTAGCCGGATTGACTCAAAAAATCAGGAGATGGTTTCAACCATAGCATCGGCAAGAAGAAGGCCGTCCCAAAAATTTAAGACGGCCTAAGATGGTTTTTAAAAATAACCAGTGATAGTTCATTCTTTGCAGCTTGAATTCTCATCCTGTTACCTTAGAGTCTTGTTACACCGTCATATTTTTCCTTACCCGAACCTTTTTCCACAAAGGTTTTGCAGCAGGTTTCCATACAACTCTCCACGGGAGTATGCTCAAACTCGCTATGATCCGGGGCGTCAAAGCTGTCGGGCTCCCAACCTGCCATGTCATCGGATGTAACCATGATCTGGTTAGCGTCACACATGTTACCCTTTTTCCAGTAGTGGCAATTGCTGACGCTGCAATAAATGTTGGACATTGTTGTTACTCCTCCTTTAATCATTAGTTCCTCTTTCCATATCTATAACCTTTAAAAACTCAAGCTTTTATATTTTTTCCGGAATCGCAGTACTTATACTGATATTGAAAATGAGTTTGCTCCAAGCAGGCTGCCGGTGTAATTCCGGCTGTTAATCAAGGAGAAGTCCGGCAGCTAATTGTCCATTACAGGATGGAGTTAACTGGAGGTATTTTATAATCTTAAAAAAGGCATACTAAAAGAGCATCTATTTGGAGGAGGTCCTGTTATGACAATAAGTAAACAGCTAAAAACCACTCTTTCCAGCTTAAAAAGCGCGCATGCAAGCCTGGAATCTTTTGCGCTGGAAACTGAGAGCCAGACGGCTAAGCAGATGTTCTCTCAGTTTGCCGACCAGACCAAAGCTATTGTCGAAGGCATTGAGGCCAGGATACAGGAGATAGAAGCGCAGGAGCCCCAGTATAGAGCCCGCTAACAAGCAGCTGTGAATTTGGAACCAAAATTAAGACGTAAAAATTAAAACGTAAAAAGTATCATCGCAGAATTAGTCACCCGAAGTTAAGTGAGCCGCAGTAAATGCGGAAAGCGAAAAAGGGGATTTTCCGGCAGGCGTGCCCTTTTTTCGCTTTTTGTTTTATTATTTTTTGCTTTCTCCCTTTTAATCTCATTTTTTTAACCTTATATTGCAGGAAAGCTGTTATTTTGGATAGAATATTATCATTATAATTATATTTTTAAAATATTCCCTGAGAGGTAAGCGGGAGGCCAAACAATCATGTTCAGGAAAGTATTGCTTTGTATTTGCCTGATAATACTCGCACCGGTAATTGCGGGTTGCGCAGGCACCCCGGAATCAGCACCTGATTCTACTGCTACCGAGCCGGAGGAAGAGATGGCGCCGGCAGAGGAAATCGAAGCAAAAGTAGTGGTTGAAGCAGGCAGTAGTTTGGCAATTCGCAAAACTCCCGGCATTGCTAACAAACCGGATGATGATGTGCTGGATCGCGTTCCCAACGGAAGGATACTCAAAGTGAAGGATACCCATGAAAACACAATCATCGAAGACGAACATACCTGGTGGGAGGTAGAGGATATCACTACCGGTATATCGGGCTGGGCGGCAGCTGATTTTTTGGAGGTTGCAGGAGATTAATTGAATGACCAATACAGAGAGCAAAACGGAGAGGAAAGTCTGCTCCCGGAGCAAAAGCGACGCATACCTCTTATTCTCAGATTAACGGCATTGATTGTTTTGGCAGCTTTCATCGCTTTGGCGCTGGGAAATGTCTGGCAGCTTCTAACCCTGCCTTCGCTTGATTTTTTGATTGAATCCCAACAATTAAGACAGGATCCCCTTGTGCAGGAGCTTCAGCAGGCGGTGGTACAGGTCCGGGCAACGGAGAAGACCGGTGGTAACAGGGAAAAAAGGGGAACGGGCTTTAATATCCATTCTGATGGTTTAATCGTTACCAATCGTCATCTGGTCGAAAATGCCGCCTCCATTACTATCTTTTTCCCGGGGCGAAGAAACTACCAGGCCCTTGGATGGTCTTCCAGCCCCGCAGCCGATCTGGCGATCATCACCCTGCGAGGAGAAGATTTGCCCGTTGTCGCTCTGGAAGATTCTCTTCCTCTGATCGGCGAAAAGGTGATTATTATAGGCAATCCTCTTAACTTTATTAAGGTGGCTATGCGCGGAGAGGTTACTGATTATTGGGAGATGGAGGGTCTGCCTGAACCGCTGCTGGAATTGGATGCTCCAATCCAGCGAGGCAGCAGCGGCAGCCCGGTCTTTAACGAGGAAGGGAGAGTTGTTGCTGTGGTATTTGCCACGGTGGAGAGCGGCGAGAAGGGAGAAAGAAGGGGGCTGGCTCTGCCGGTGAGCCTGCTGCAGGACCTTCTGGAATAAGTTTAAAAGAGAAAAATACAAACAGGCAGGTGAGCAAACCTGCCTGTTTGAAATAGTGCGCCTGCTCAAGTAACGCCTTCTATTTCTATAGGAAAATCCTTAGACTGCCGGGAAGAGCCTTTACCTGCATGGCGAGGAGGTCAGAGCCCTGCTATGGCCAGGATTTCGGGAACCGTTTCTTCCCTGTTTATGGCCATAACATGGACTCCGTCGCAGATGGCCTCCTTTTTTAATGTGGCGATCATCCTGCCGGCGATTTCGATGCCTTTTCGAAGTGCGCCGCCCTTGGGGGCGCTTGCCAGTTCATCAATCAGCTCCTGCGGCACATTGATGCCGGGAACATTCTCGGTCATATATTGTGCCATTCTGGCCGAGGAGAGCAGGACAATTCCCGCCAGGATCTTGACAGGAAACTGGCGGGC
>JAKORA010000086.1 GCA_029778075.1 Bacillota bacterium
CAATCTAATCTTCTGTAAGGAGGGTTTGTTATGCCGACTACCGGAGAAAAACCTGGTAAGGGTAGTTATCAATGCACAAGATGTGGTCAGATAGTCGTATTGGACGATGATTCTGATACTCTTCCCCCGTGCCCTAGATGCAGCAACACGGAATTTACAGAAGTGTAGAATGTAGGGGTGTTTTTTTGAGGTTTCACCTTAAGAAAAACATCCCTCCTGTTCACATAATTTATGGTTTTTGCATACAACAACCTATAGCAATACACCCTAAGGAAAAATATGGGTAATTTTATCATATTTTACAGTAGAAACATAGTCGATAGGGGACTAACTGAAACATCTTTTTCGCATTTAGCAGATTAAAAATGGTGTGATACCCATGTTATAGGGGAAAGGTGTTTTTATTGTGCGTCAAGGAGGAAAGAAATACTTGTTTTTATAGAGGGCAGTTCCTTTATTGGTAGTTACTTAATTATTCTGATCTGATGAATTTTAAAGTAGAAGGGAAAATAACTTTGGAACTAGGTGACTTGATAGATATTGCCGGTGTTATAGCTACAAGCGTTTTTAGTTATCTAATCTGGAAGGCTACAAAACAAAATGCAGAAACAGCAACGGCAAGCTATTGTTTGCAAAAATCCATAGTAAGAAATCAAAATGAGATTGAAGAAGCATTGAAAATTGAGTGCAGACAAAACGTCTTTAAAAGAGCAGTGAAAGCCATAAGTAAGTTATTTGATATACTGGAAAACAACTATTGCCTTGATGATTTGAATGACTTTCACGGCTTAGATTTAACTGATGAGGAACTGGTAAAGTATTTTAATGTAAAAGAACGGGAAAAAATCAAAATGGCTTTTAATAATTTCAGTGAACTGGTTGAGATACTAAGCAGGAGAGAAGAAGGAGAGGAATTAGATTTAGAATATGTGTATTTTTGTAAAGACGAGATGTGGGAATTGGTTAATATGATTGAGCATAGCGTATAGTATTGAGACTTGATAAATTATAGAGCCTCTGAGCTTTTTTATCTGTAGTAAATTAAAAGTAGGTAGTCTATTTAATATTAAGAGCCGTTCTTTTTAAAGAATGGCCTTTTTATTTGACAATAACTGCATTTTCCGCTCAAAAAGATCAAAAGAATATTTTTTGTAAGCTAGATTTTCAGGGAATTTCAAAGTAGGCCTAGCCACCTTGTTTCCAATAGTCAATATTGATAGAATGTAATTTGAAAATAAAGAAATTAGGCTGTGGGCCTTTTCATTTTTACGCGATTTTTTAGGTCATACAATTCGCAGGTAAAGTAGCCATTCCAATAGAATTAAAGCAAATAGTTTATTCCACTTGTGCGGGGGGAGTATGATGAGGCCAGTTTTCGAAACATGTATTCCCAGGCCGGAAGTGCTGTCTGGTGAACTTAAGGAAGATATTTTTGCCGCTCGCTTGAGGGATGTCATGCAGGGTACCGCAGATCCAGTTTATGGCGATCCGGATATATTCTTTGAAAACACTTACCCCACTACCGGTCTTAAAGAACTTTTAAAAGAAGCTCTCGGCCGTCTGACCGGGATTAAGCCCAATAGCAGTCCGATCCTGCGGCTGGAAACCTCCTTCGGCGGTGGCAAAACACACAACTTGATTGCACTCTACCATCTTGTAAAGAACAAAGTAACCAACCCTCGCGTTAAAGAATTTATTGATCCCTCTTTTATTCCCATAGAGCCACTTTCTCGGGTTGCCGGCATTGTTGGCACTGATATGGATGTCGAAAACGGCATTAATCATGGTGAAATTACCACCTATACCCTCTGGGGTGAGATTGCATATCAACTGGGGGGACATGAAGCTTACCAAGTCCTCCGAGAAAGTGATGTTAATAGAGTCGCCCCCGGAACTCAGGTCTGGGAAAAAATTATCGGCGACAAGCCTGCTTTAATCATGATTGACGAGCTGGCCAGGTACTTAAGGGTGGCCAAGGGAAGAGTGGGAACAACATCTTTAGCGGAACAAACCGTTGCCTTCCTGGTTACCATTATGGAATACATAGCCAGCCGTTCCCATGCAGTCCTGGTATTTACCCTTGCCGATTCAAAGGACGCTTTCGGCAAGGAAACTGAAGAGATAAAGCAGGAGCTGGATGAAGCCAGGAGTGTGTCTGCACGCCAGGAGCGGGCCATTACATCCACCGGAGAAACAGAGATTTCAGCTATTGTTAACCATCGTCTCTTTAAAGAAATTGACCGGGGGGCCGCCCGGGAAACAGCAGAGGCGTACCTGGAATACTACCGCTCTTTGAACCAAATAGATTTGCCCCAGCGCGCCACCCGGGCTGAGTATCAGCAAGAGATGGTGACTGATTACCCGTTTCACCCAGAGCTTTTAACTACTCTTAACCGCAAAACAGCCACCATTCCCAAATTTCAAAAGACCAGAGGCGCTCTGCGCCTGCTGGCGCTGGTGGTTAGAAGGCTCTGGGAAGAAAAGCCTGCTAATACAACTCTGATTCATTTACATCATGTAAATTTAAGCGTTCCAGATATTGTGTCAGACTTGACCAGCCGTTTAGAAAGGCAGGCATTCTCAGCAGTAGTGGAAGCAGATATTTATACTCCACGCACGGGGAGCAGCAGCCATGCCGCCGAGATTGACCAGCCACTGCTTGAGGCAGGCAAGCCTCCTTTTGCCCGCCGGGCGGCAACGTCAATTTTTGTTCACAGTCTCACCCAGGGCATCGCCACAGGTGTAGATCCGGCTGATTTGCACCTGGCTATGCTGCAGCCCGGTGATGACCCTACTTTGCTGGAGAAGACCCTTTCGGAGCTGGAAGACAAATGCTGGTTCTTAGATTTTGACGGGCGCCGTTATCGGTTCAAAACCGAGCCCTCTTTAAATAAGATTATCGCCGATGAGATGGCTTCAATCGGTAGAGCCAAGCCCAAAAATGAACTGAATAATCGGATACGTAACATCTGGAAAAAAGGCATCTTTGAACCGCAATATTTTCCCAGCGAAGCAGGCGAGGTAGACGATGATGCCGGAAAGCCTAAGCTGGTCGTAATTCATTATGACGCCGCTTCTATCAATCTAAGCGATGAAGAGCCGCCCGAGCTTGTTTTGAAGATCTTTAATCATGCCGGCTCAGCGGAGGGTTTTCGCCGTTACAAAAATAATATCCTCTTTCTGGTGGCTGATGAAGATCATGTGGAGCAGATGATCAAAACAGCCCAGCGTTACCTGGCTATCCGACAGATTACAAGCGACAGCGACCGGATGAACGATTTCAGTGATGAGCAAAAGAAGAAATTGAAAAGTATGTATGAGACTTCCGAACTGGACTTGCGGGTAGCTATTACCAAGGGCTACCGCTACCTTTACTATCCCAGCGCCGATGCGCCCCGCAGGGCCGGCAATCTGGCCAGGGTGCAGCTGCCTGCCCAGGATCAGGGTAAAATTGATCGGGATCAGTCCAAAGTACTTTTAGAAATGCTGCGAAAACTGGAAAAGGTGCTCACAGAAGCAGATAACCCCATCTCGGCGCCATTTGTGAAAGCCAAAGCCTGGCCGGCCAACAAGGAATCTGTCACCACCGAGGAGCTGCGTAAAGCTTTTGCCCAGCGCCTGGGCTTGCGCATGCTTCTTGATATCAACCAGCTGAAGAAGACTATCCGGGAAGGGGTCAAAAACGGAACCTGGATTTACTTTGATGCGACAGAGCAGATCGGCTACAGTCCTTCTTCTCCCGCACCCATGATCCAGTTTAGCGAGGATGCCCTTTTATATACTCCAGAAGAAGCAAAAAGGCTGGGGCTTCAGATAAAGGGAGAAGAGCGAGACGTACCTATCTGTCCCGTATGCCAGAATCCCGAAGATCAATGCACATGCGACATTGGCGTAGATCCCCTTCCTCCTCTTAAGGCCGAGGGCGCACCGGGCCAGGTTTTCCAGGCCATCGCCGACCTCTGTCACGACCGGGGAGTAAAAGTGCTGAAGAGCCTCACAATCAATGTGGAAGGAGCCAACAGGGAGACGGTTAACGATGTGCGCAGCCTGGGTCTGGCCGTTCCTCAAATGGGCAAAGGTATTTACCATATTCAGCAGGATATTGTTGCTGAGTTTAGCGATAAAGGTAGTTACAATCTTAAATTTTCAGGAGGCTGGGAGCGTTACAAGCGCCTGAAGCAAGTAGTTGATGCCTTCAACCAGGAAGCGGAAAAGATAGCGGTCCGGATGAAGCTCAGAGCTGATTTCTCTGACGGTCTGGCTGTTCCCGGCCAGCAGTACGATTCTATCCGGGATGTGTTTACTTCACTGGGCCTGGGGAAAATGGTGCTTAGCGCAGAGCCTGCCGGTGACGAAACGAAGCAGTAGATGCGGCAATATACTTAATTAACAAAACCCAAGGAGCAGAAGAAATGAAAGATAAATCTTTTGAGCTACGTACGATTAATCTAAAAAATGGCGAGATCGGCTTATCTTTGTACCAGTTTCCGTTGAACGGGCAGGTTCAGGGGAACGAGCCCAGGCTGGTAGTGCGGGCCTGGGGTACACCGCTGCAGGCAGTTACCGGCGAGGTGCTCAACCTGATTAAAAGGTGCGGCTACCAGGCTGGCAGTATTAAGCCGGGTCAAAAAGAGCCGTTGTTGCTTGATGAAGAAACCGGCGTCAGGTTGGGTTTGCTCTTGCTGGC
>JAKORA010000087.1 GCA_029778075.1 Bacillota bacterium
ATGATGAAACTCAATGTATTGCCTGTGAAATGTGTGTTTTGGCCTGTCCCACCCATGCTATGGAGGCTCTCTTGTGAGGGAATACGTAGAGCGGTGGTATCGTAATTATACAAAGGCACCGGATTTAGTGCCCTTTTCTGTGCAGATAAAGGAGAGCGACCTTTTAATTTGGGCAGAGAAAAACCTGCAAGATTTAGCTTATAAAAGGCTAGAAAAAGAGAGAAATAACTTAGAAGCCTATCTGCGCTATGACCCCTATTTCGGACATTCTTTAGTTCCGGTTACCGCTCCCTCTTTTGCTCCTCCTCTGTGTCAGATGATGGCAGAAGCAGGAAGAAAAGCAGGAGTGGGTCCTATGGCAGCTGTAGCCGGGGCAATAAATGAAATGGTGGGGGAAGAGCTCCTCCGGGAAAGCACTGAGGTAATAATTGAAAATGGAGGAGATTTATTGGTCTTTTCTCGGGAAGCTCGAGTGGTGGCCGTGTATGCCGGGGAAGATTCTCCTTTCAGCTTCCGGATAGGCATTAAATTGTCTCCGGGCAAAAAATGGGGGGTGGCTACTTCTTCAGGAACGGTCGGCCATTCTTTAAACTTCGGTAAAGCAGATGCTGTGGTTGTGGTAGCGGAATCATCAGCTGTGGCTGATGCCTGGGCTACCAGCTTAGCTAACCGGGTGCAAGAAAAAGAAGATATAAAGAAGGTGTTAAAATTTTCTCAGCGAATTACTGATATTCAAGGGGTTTTAATCGTTCTGGGAGAATTTTTAGGAGTGGAGGGAAATATCCACATAGAAAAGCTGTAAATCTTTCTTTTGTGGTAAAATTTGAGAAGATACTCGGGGAGGCGAAAACCAGAGCTAGGGGAAAAAGCGGGGAGGTTGAAACATGCCCGGAAACAAGCTCGATGTAAAAACACTGGAGAGCTGGCTGTGGGAAGCCGCCTGTAAAATTAGAGGCCCAATTGATGCACCTAAGTATAAAGACTACATTTTGCCGCTTATATTCTTAAAAAGGCTCTCTGACGTGTTTGATGATGAAATGAACGACCTGGCGCGAGAATACGGGTCACGAGAGATTGTTGAGCTGCTGGTAGCCGAGGACCACAATCTGGTTCGTTTTTATCTCCCCGAAGAAACAAGATGGGAAGAAATTGCTAAACAAACCACCCATGTGGGGGAGTATTTAACCAATGCCGTTCGCACCATTGCAAGGGAAAACTCCCAACTGCAGGGAGTTATCGACACTATAGATTTCAAC
>JAKORA010000088.1 GCA_029778075.1 Bacillota bacterium
CCCCCGCAGGCCGGCCTCTTCTGAACCGGTAGAGAGGCAGCAAACTTCGGTGTGCTGGAAGCGGATTCCCTGGTCACTCAGGTATTTCAATACGGCCATGGCGGTGAAAACTCCGCTGAGGTTGTCATTGGCTCCAGGGACCACATTCTTAAAATCGCTGAAAAAGAGCGATGCCAGGTAAAAAGGGATCCCTGCAAGCTGAACAAACCCCAGGACCTGGGCTGCTCCTGCCGGTGCTCCTACTGCTCCCCCTGCAGCGACGACATAGGCATCAATGATGAATTTTAAGAGGGCGCTAATTATAGTCCCGCCAAGGACCAGGACCAGCAGGGGTTTCCCGCCCTTGATAAAGTAGCGCCACTCGTATGCGGCATCGATATGCCCGCAGATAAATACCCGGCGCCTTGTTTCTTTTACAGGTTTGTATATTCCCGTAACATTAAGCGACCTGGCTGCAGGGAAAAAAGGATCCAGAAAGCGGCGGTAAAAAAGAAATTGCAGCAATGAAATCAGTACAGCCAGCGTTGAGAGCGCCAGGGAGATAGCGGCATACCCCAGCCAGTAAAGGGCGGTCGCTGCGATTAGCAATATGGCAATGAGAGGCACAAAACCCATAAATGCTTTGGGGTGCACTGTGAACTCCTCGCATTTTACATCATCAGTGTAGCGGGTTATCTCCGAGGCCACATATTCCTGGGCGGATTTTTCTCCTTCACTGCCCGGCCCTCTGGGGCCGAAGTTTTCGATAACGTGGCCGATACCCTCAATAACATAGCTCACGTAGTTGCTTAGACTTTTTTCAGCCAATTTAGCAATACGCTCCTTTCTTTACAAATGTAAACATTTTACCTATTGCAACAATTTCGATAAAGCCGGTTATTTTCCCTTTTAAGGCTGAAATTAATGCTGCTATTATCTATAATGTGAATGATTGACGGCAATCCATTGTTATGCTATGTTATGGCAATAAGGATTAAGCCGGGCGGCAGGAAATATATTTTAGTGGGGATTTTCAGTTATCTGATATAATTGAACATAATATGTGCTAGCCTAATCTGTCAAAAGGAGTGCATCTAATGCGTCGCATTCATATCTTTCTTTTGTTAATTGCACTGGCCATTGTGATACTGGCGGCGGTTAAGCTGGGTCTCTTTTCTTTTTTCAAACCTGCGCCGGAAGAACCGGAAGATCCGGGCCAAGTAGAACCCGGGCCGGAACCCGACCCGGAACCCGATATCCGCACCGCAACCCTGGCCGCTGTTGGTGATATGTTTCCCCATCTGCCTCAGATCAAAGAAGCCCACCTCGGCGGAGACGACTATGATTATACGCCCTGCTTTAAATACCTGGCCCCCTATTTTCAGGCCTCCGACTTTACCACGGTAGACCTGGAGACAAACCAGGCGGGAGCCAAGTTTGGCTATGGCGGAGCCACCCTGGGCTTTAACACTCCGCTGCAGCTCTCCGTGGCTCTTAAAGAAGCCGGCGTAGACCTCTATGCCTGCGCGACCAACCATATCTTCGACCGCGGATTAAACGGCCTCCGGGCCACCCTGGAAAATGTGCGCAGCCTGGGGTTCATCACCACGGGGGCTTATCTAAGCCGGGAGGAAAGGGACACGCCGGTAATCGTGGATATCAACGGCATCAAGGTTGCCTTCA
>JAKORA010000089.1 GCA_029778075.1 Bacillota bacterium
CCGGAAAGTGGTTAGAGAAAATTGAAGATTTATACCGCCGTCTGCTGGGGTGGTGCCTGTCCCGGCGGGCGGTTACGGTCGGCCTTGTTATGGCCATGCTGGCGGGCAGCCTGGCCCTGGTGCCGGCCATCGGGGCAGAGTTTATACCTTATATGGATCAGGGTATGATTATTGTGGATATTGAGCTTCCCCGTGGCTCCCGGTTGGAGGAGACCGACAAAGTGGTTTCCCAGGTAGAGCAGGCCTTTAGCCGCTATGAAGATGATATTGAACTGATCTATTCCAGTATCGGCAGCGGCAGCATGGATGCCATGGGCGGCCTGGGCGGAGGAAACTCCAACCGCGGTGGGCTATATGTTACCCTGGTACCGCTGGAGGAAAGAGACCACAGCACGCAGGAAGTTATCGAGGGTGTAAGGCAGCAAATCAGCGCCATTCCCGGAGCAGAAATTTCGGTTAGTGCCAGCGATATAGGCGTCGGCATGGGGATGTTTTCTACTCCGGTAGAGATAACGCTAAAGGGTGATGATCTTGACCAATTAAAGATGTTATCCGCGGAGATAGCCGATTTGGTGCGGGGTATTCCCGGCACCCGGGAAGTGACCACCAGCCTGGAGGAAGGGCAGTCTGAGATTCAGTTGGTGGTAAACAGGGACAAAGCCGGAGCCTACGGCCTAAGCGCGGCCCAGATTGCTACTGCCGCCAGGACGGCCGTAGAAGGGCAGGTTGCCACCCGCTTCCGGACCGGCAGCGATGAAATTGATGTGCGGGTGCGTCTGAGCGAAGGAGGTAGCAAAGAACTCTCGGAAATCGAAAATATGCTGGTGGCTTCTCCCCTGGGGCTTATGGTGCCGTTAGGGGAGGTGGCCGAGATCCGGGAAGTGCAAGCCCCCAGCACCATTCAGCGGAACGACCAGATGAGAGTGGTCTCCATTACCGCACAACTGGAAGGCAGGACCCTGGCGGAAGTTATGCTGGAGGCTCAGAAAACCATAGAAGAGCAGATTGTCCTGCCGCCCGGTTATACAGTGGATTATGGCGGGCAGTTCGAGCTCATGAGCGAATCCTTTGACGATCTCTTCGTGGCGCTGCTCATGGCTATCGTCCTGGTCTACATGGTTCTGGCGGCACAGTACGAATCGCTGCTCCATCCCTTTGTGATTATGTTTACACTGCCGGTAACGGTGATCGGCGTCATTTTGGCTCTGTTTCTCACCGGGACCACCTTCAACATTGTCACCTTCATTGGCATTATTATGCTGGCCGGTATTGTAGTAAATAACGCCATAGTGCTCGTCGATTATATTAACCAGCTGCGGCGCCGGGGAATGGAGCGGGAAGAGGCCATTTTAACGGCAGGCCCTATTAGGCTGAGGCCTATCCTTATGACGTCGCTGACGACTATTCTGGCCATGGTGCCGATGGCCGTTGGCGCGGGCGAGGGCGCCGAATTGCAGGTTTCCCTGGCTGTGCCGTTGATCGGCGGCCTGACCTCCTCGACCTTTTTGACCCTGTTTTTCGTTCCGGTAATTTATTCCCTGTTTGACGATCTGAGCAGATCCGGGCGGAGGAGGCGTAACCGCAAGGCGGCGCTGGCCGGCGATTCAAGCAGATAATGGCAGGTTGCCGGAAGGGGAGAAAAAGGATGTATGATCAGCAAACAGCGAGCGAAGATAAGCGCCTGCGCATCATCAAGGGCGCTATCAAGGTCTTTTCGCAACAGGGTTTTTACAAAGCCAAAATAGAGGAAATTGCAGAACAGGCAGGAGTAGGTAAAGGCACTGTCTACGAATATTTCGCCAGTAAAGAAGAGTTGTTCCTGGAGATGTTCCTTTATATCGAGGAAAGGTGCCGCGGAACGGTGCAGCGGGAGCTCTCGGGGGTGTCCGCTTTTTCCGACAAGCTGCAAAGAATGTTTGTGGTCATCATGCGCTTTTTAAGGGATCACAGGGAAATGGGAAAAATCTTATTCGCTGGATCTCCCCCTGTATCAGAGGATACCCAGAGAGTGCTGCGGGAAAAGAATCAGCAGATGCTGGCCGATCTTTCCGGTATGCTGGAAGAGGCTGCGGCTAAGGGGGAGATCCGCCCGGTAAACGTCGGCGTTGCCGCCCACGTAATTTTTGGGACGCTGCTCTTTGTCGCCGCCCAGGTTCTTTTCTCTGAGGATGAGGGGCTCGACTATAACCGGCTGGCGCAGGAAGTGAACGGGGTTATTTTAGAGGGGTTGGCAGAACGCCGCCCGGGCCGGAGCAGTTAGAGCCTGCCCGTTAACAATAAACGGATCCCGGCAAAACTTTAAAGGGATCCTGTTTTTTTTGTAGAATTATATTTTTTGTGTTAAGAAAGTTTTAACCCACGGGAGGCATTTTTTTGAAACTTTACAAAAACGGTTTTATTCTTCTACTGTTGATCACCCTGGCCGGTTCTGTTGTCTACTATACGATCAGGGACGATACGCAGTTCAAGCTAAATGCAAGGATTGCCCGCAGCCTTGAGCTAAACCGGGAAGCCTCGGAGTTGCTTGCCGGGGGAGATTACGCTGAAGCCAGAGAGTTGCTTTTACAATCCCTGTCCCTCAACAAGCTCAATGCCGAGACTTACGCCTATCTCGGCTTTGTTGAGCACGCACTGGAAAATTACCAGCAGGCTTACGAGTACTATGTCAGCGCCCTAAACATGGAAGCGACATCGGCAGAGATGATAAAAAACCTGGCCGAAATTTTGATCCAAAGTGCGCATTATGCCGAAGCAGAGAAGTATATAAAGTATGGCCTGAAAGACTTTCCTGACGATGAATCGTTGATTGCCCTTCTTGATAGGGTTCAAAATATTGCCGTTTTGAAAGAGTAGGGAGAGGATGAGATTGATGGACAGCAAGGAGTTGAAGTTCTTTTCCTTGCGCTCGTTTATGATCTTATTATACATAATCGCCGTAGCCGTTATTCCCCTGGGGCTGCGCATGAGGCTGGTCGAATTTTTTTCCCCAGTGGAAACCTGGCACCGGCTTGCTTCCAAAACAACCGCGGAGGTGTTTGCCCAGTTCAGGCTGGAGCTCCTGGTAATCGTCACACTTTTTATTATTATTGCCGCTCTGTTAAAAATCTATTACGAAAATGAAAAAGGGACCATTGCCAACAGCTACGCCGATTATCCGGTTGTTGCCTTTGCATTCCTGACAGTACTTTCGGCGCTCTTTAGCCCTTACATAAACGTGGCTTTCTGGGGATATTTCGACCGTGCGGAGGGAGCCTTCGCCTACCTATGCTACTTGTTTATCTTTATTGTCGCCGCCTCCCTTATCAACGCTGATGTAGACAAAAAAATTATCCTGTATGCCGCTTTGGCCGCGGGTCTGCTGCAGTCTGCCATCGCTGTTACCCAGTTTTTCGGCTTTGATATTCTGAAAACGGATCTGGCTATGCGCCTGTTTATCCCGCCGGAATATTTGTCCGGCGTTGCAGATGTGCAGTTTCAGTTCAATTACAAGGCCTACGGGACCACCTACAATCCCAACTATCTCGGCGGCTACATGGCGATGATTTTTCCCATTATTTTTGTGAAATATCTTTTTACACGATCGGCAAGAGATACGATTATCTGGCTGGTTATGCTGATTATCAGCCTCGCCGGCTTTTTTGCCCCTACTAGCATGGGGGCATTTATTGCCGCCGGCATGGCAATCGTAATTTTTTTGATCCTCTCAAGAAATGAGTTTAAGAATTATTACAAAAAACTTTTAACGGTTATTGCCATTTTGGTTGTTGTCTTTTTCGTATCGGAAGCCCTCTCCGGCGGAATGATTATGAGAAAGGTGGGCAGCTTTTACAAGAACACGCTGGAAACAATCCATGAAAATAGGGATAGGGAAAGTGTTTCTGAATCAGCAGCGCTGGCGCCTTCACAAGAGCCCTCCGAGTCCAGGCCTGCAGAGAATGAGATTGTTATTTCCCGTTTCCCGCTGGACAGCTTTGCCAGCAATCGCGGCTATATCTGGAGAAAATCCCTCGAGATGATGAAAAAAACCATTCTCCTTGGTGACGGATTTGATACCTTTGTGTACAATTTTCCCCACTGGGACCCGGGAAGGGATCATGAAATATACCGCATCGGGATACTGGTCGACAAACCGCACAACACCTATATTCAGGTTGCCCTCGGTGCAGGGGTTCTGGGGCTTATCGTTTACCTTTATATCCTGGCTTTGCACCTTAAAAAATACCTGCAAGTGTTCAGGCGGAGGGGGCTAAAGGAAGAAAACGACGTCATTATGATGGCCCTGTTTATTGGCTGGCTGGGATATCTTTTCCAGGGACTGAGCAACGATAGCGTCCTTTCCAACGCTCCTGTCTTCTGGGCTCTTTTCGGGCTGGGTGTCAATTACGTCAGGAATGCCCTGGTTACCGTTGAGGAAAAGAGAGAGGAAATAGACAAGTTCAGGAAAGTAGGCATAAGAAAACAGGAACCGGCGAAAGCGACTAAACCGGGGAAAAAAGAACTACAAAAGCAGCGTGCCCAAAAGGCCGGCACCAAGCCTGCCAACAAGTCCAAAAAGAAATAGTTGCTGATTTTGGTACATAAAAATGCGGGGGCATCGGCCCCCGTATTTGCAAAGCTGTTAAATAATCCTCCCGATGGCCTCGGCGAGTTCCCTGATGCTCATCGTCAGGCTCTCGATCTTTCCTTCGATGCGCACCAGCAGGTAAACGCTGACAGCGATGGGGAACCCCACGTTGGCGATCAGGGGAGCAAGCTCTTCCAAGAGAGTTCACCTCCCGGTTAGTGATTTAAAAACTTGACGTGATTTGCTAATTTAAAACCTGCAGGAGAGGAGTGCCCTCCCCTGCAGGCCGCCGGCAGGACCTTTAGAATTCCAGGATGGTGTTCACTTCTCGTGACACTACCTCAGCTCTGACCTTCTCCGTAATGCTGCCGCCGCTGGTCTGGAAAATATCGGCACTGATGATCAGATCCATGGCAGCGTTGACGTCAGTGCTGTTCAAAGGATCCTGAGGATTACTGACGGAGAGAGTTACGTTTCTTCCCTCGGCGTTCCGGAAAATAAGGCGCAGTGTCTGTTCCACGTTATCCCTCCTTTCTCTTCTGTTGATTACTGCTTCTGCTTTTTACGCCTGACTGCCTCTACTCCTCTACGAGAACAACCTCATTGATCCGGCGCACTTCATCCAGCTCGTGCTGTTGCAGCCCTGCCAGGGCACTGCCCACGGCAAAAACAGCATCGTTAGAAGCGGTCGCCTTTACGTTTGCGTATGAGCGGGTCCGGTAGATCGGGTTGCCCTGGTCGTCCTGCCCCACGACAAGGCGGAGCTGCAAGCGGGAACTCAGGGGATTGACAGTTACGGGCATTTTTGCACCTCCTCTCCAGAGCTTTAGGCCGGTCCAGGTTTGCTTTTCTGCAACCGGCCTGATGCTATTGTAAAGCAGGAAGGCACAAAGGCAAACTTACGTTCGAGCATAATTTTGTTCTCTTAGAGCTTCTAAGGAGACTCCTTAGAGGCTCTAACAGAATAAAAAATTCCCTTACAGGTTCTAAGGGAATACTCTTGTAAGGTATAAGGGATAAAATATACTTTTAAGCAGATTATAAGGTTTTGTTTCCTTCCTCGTTTTCCCGAAGCAGGATTTTGACACAATATGTAGAATTTTATGCAGGTATAAGGTTTTCAGGAAAAAAGAAGAAAAAAGAAAAAGAGGGGTAAAAAGAGTCATTATGGAAGAAATCAGTTTGCGGGAACTTATTGAGGTGCTGTTGAAAAGAAAATGGCTGATTGTTTCCATTACACTGGCTGCTTTACTGGCCAGCGGCATTGTCAGCATCTTTATTCTTTCGCCTGTTTACGAGGCCAGGGAGGTATTAAATATATGTGAATGGGGAAAGGATGATATCCCTGAAACGCCACAGTTTGAAATGCCAGATCGTAATCTTGCTATACTCCTGAAACAGCTTACAACAATCCCCATATACGATATCGAGACCTGCAGGCAGCAGATTCTCAGCTACCCCTTCCTGAAAGAGCTAATATCTTCCATTGAACAACTGGGGGATGCGACCCCTGCCGAACTTCGGGAATCAGTTACCATCGAGCAGATCCCCAACACGAACCTGATGAGCATCGCGGTGCGCCATGAGGACCCTGTCTTGGCCGCAAGTATAGCGAACAAGATTTCAGAGCTTTTTATCCGTCATAATAATCTTAGCAACCAGGAGCAGTTTGAAAAATCTGCCTCCTTCCTCCTGAATCAGATGGAAGAAAAACAGCAGCAGCTCAATGCCGTCATGGAGAAGTACAGGGACTTCCTGCAACAGCCCCGGAGCCCGGCACCGCCCGGCGCCCGGGGATCTGCAAGCTCCATGGAAAGCCAGGGTTTGTTGTTGCAATCCAGCGAGGGCGACGAGCTAAAAGAAGAGCTCAATTTTAAGATAGCCGCGCTCACTGGTTACAAGACAGCCCTCACAAATTTAAAGATCCGGCTGGCTGCCGCGCGTACGGAAAAGGAGTCCCTGGAAAAGCAGCTGGCTGAAACGCCGCCTTTGCTGGTTACCCAGAAATCCCTTATCGACGACCCCCTGCTGCTGCAGGTTGCCGTCGGCAGCGGCGGAGAGGACGATTTTAAAGAGTTGGCCGGGATACAGTTTCTAAGCGAAGAGGCCAACCCCGTTTACCTGGAGCTGGAAGCCGGCCTTAAAAATAAGAATGTCGAAATAGACGCTCTAAGCAAAGAGATCGAGGAGACAGCCCTGGCTGTCAGCTCCCTGGAAAGCGAATTGGCAGAGCTGCGTGCAGAGTACCTGGAGAAATGGAAAGAGCAGGAAAGGCTGGAAAAAGAGATTTCCAACCTGGAGTCCACCCTGAAGACGCTGGAAGACAGCTATCTGGAGCTGCAGATGGTCTCCGCCCTGGATCCCGAAGAGGCCAGCTTTACTGTGGTAGCCCCGGCTTTTCCGCCGGAAAAACCGGTGCAGCCCCGGAAGATGCTCAACATGGCCGTTGCCGGCGTGCTGGGACTGATGATAGGCGTTTTCCTGGCCTTTTTCCTGCACTACTGGGAAACCTCCAAATAATAAAATCCTGAAGGATTGATGTGTCTTACTTTGGAGAATAACAGTATCACTCGAACGGAAAAAACCAAGAACACGGTAAGCACATTTAGCTACCGCTATATGGCCAAAGCGGCTTTCTGGATCTCTTTTCTGACCATAATCAGCAAAATCTGCGGCTTCGGGCGTGAGATGGCCTTTGCCGCGGTTTTCGGCGTCGGGGCGCAGATGGACGCCTACCTGGTCGCCTCCCTTATACCGACAGTTTTTTTCGCCAATTTTTTCGGCACTTTAAAGACCACGGCCATACCTGTCTACACCCGCTACTTGGGCAAAGACCGGCAGGAAGCCGGCAGGCTGGCCCGGGCTTTATTTAGCTCAGCCGGGCTGTTTTCTCTCGCCAGCGCCGCAGTCGGGCTGCTTCTGGCGCCGTACCTGGTTAAGCTCCTGGCCCCCGGTTTCAGCGGCGAACTTTATTTTTTCACAGTGCAACTCTCCCGCATCATGCTTGCGGCCGTGCCCTTTTTAGCCCTGGCTTCGGTGGCCACGCCTCTTCTGCACGCCCACAGCTCTTTTTTGATCCCCGCGGCCATCGGCTTTCCCTATAATGCCGCCCTCATCGCCGCGGTGCTGATTTTTGGCGGGCGCTACGGAGCTGTCGCCGCGGCCTGCGGGCTGGTTATCGCCGTGGCCGGTCAGTTTTTCCTGCAGTACCCCGCCCTGCGCCGGGGGAGGATTCTAGCCCCAAGAGGCGCGGCTGCAGAAGCAGAACCAGAACTATGGGTAAAGGCAGGGACAACAGCTGCAGGCACGGGCAAAGGTGTAGAAGCATGGGCGAGGGCAGAAGCAGGCGCAGGTTTAAAAGCCGGGGTGGGGGGCAAAGCAGGAGCAAGCTTAGAGGTAGAGGGGGAGACAGGAGTAGGCAGGAGCGCAACTGCAGAGGTAGGTGAGAGACCAGAAGCAGAAGCGGGAGCAGGTGCAAATGCGGAGGCAAAGACAGGAGCGGACGTAGCCACACGCACTGGCATGCTTTACCACCCCGGGGTCAAAGAGATCGCGGTGCTCACCGTTCCGGTGCTTATTGGGCTCATAAGCGCAGAGCTTAACCTGGTTGTGGACCGCATTCTGGCCTCCGGCCTGGCAGAGGGGAGCATCTCTGCCTTAAACTACGCTGCCCGCTTGAAAAGCATGCCGGAGGGCCTGTTTGCCGTTTCCCTGCTTACAGTCTTTTACCCGCAACTCTCTCGCCTGGCGGCAGACGGCAGGATCGATAAATTTAAGGAGAATATAAACCGCGCCGCTTCCGGCGTTGTCTTTTTACTGCTTCCTATGACTGCGGGTTTCCTGGCCTTAAACCGCCCCATGGTGGAGGTGCTCTTCCAGCGGGGGGCCTTCGACGCCCGCGCCGCGGCGCTGACCTCCGAGGCGCTCTTTTACTACGCTATTGGCCTTACCTTTACGGCTTTAAGTGCCCTGCTGGTGCGCGCCTTCTACAGCCTGGAGGATACCAGTACCCCCCTCAAGGTGAGCTTTATTGCCGTGGGTCTGAACATCGTCTTAAACCTTCTACTCATCGGTCCCATGGCCCACGCGGGACTGGCCCTGGCCACCTCCCTGGCGGGAGGGGCGGGACTTTGTTTACGATTCTTTCTGTTGCGCCGCAAGATCGGCCCCTTGGGAGCCAAGGGCCTCCTGTTCCAGGCCGGCAAAAACTGCGCCGCCGCCTTCATCATGGGAGTGGCAATATGGTTTGTCTCACAGCATCTATCTGCCTTCTGGAACGCGGCCCCCTTTTTAGAGCGCGCCGCTGCCCTGCTGGTCTTAATCGCCGCCGGGGCGCTTATTTACCTCGGCCTGTCCTATCTTTGGGGGTCCCGGGAGGTGCGCTTCATCTATGATATTGTGCGCAAGGCTAACCTAAATAAAGATGGATGTTTAAACAAGTAGAGATTTTTTTGAAAAGTGACTGAAATTTTAATGGACTAGGGTGTTTAATACAGCAAGCGAGTGATTCAAGTGATCGATAGTATCGGCACCATTAGTAGTATCATAAAAAAACAAAAATGTTTTGGATGCGGTGCTTGTGCCGCTATTTGCAGAGAGCAAGCCATTACGATGGAAATAGGCCGGGAAGGTTTTCACTATCCCCAGATTAATTTAGAACTGTGCGAGAACTGCGGCCTGTGTCTCAACGTATGTCCCTCGGCGCACCCCGGTTTGTTATTTGATATTAACAAAGGTGATTCGTTCGCTCTTTGGGCCAAGAACAGCAAAATACGTTTATTAACATCTTCCGGAGGTGCGGCATTTCAGTTTGCCCTAAAATACATTACGAAAGGTTATTTGCCGATTGGTGCCGTATTTAAAGATAATTTTCGATATGTTGAACATATTGTCGCCAAAGCCCCAGAAGATATTTTCTCAACTGTTGGTTCTAAATACGTCCAAAGTAACACCGTAAGTGCTTTTAGATACTGTCTCAGTAACCCCAACGGCAAATACATAGCTTTTGGCACTCCCTGTCAGATAAACGCTTTGCGTAACATAATTGGCAAAAAAGATCCCGATTATCTATTAATTGATTTTTTTTGCCATGGCGTGCCTTCTTACCACTTATGGTGGGCTTTTGTGGAAGAAATATCCCGCAAAACAGGAAGACTTCAACATGTAGAGATAAGAAATAAAGCGAGGGGCTGGCATAAATATGGGGTATTATGTATAGGTGATAGAGGGATTTACGAGAAAAATTTTTTAAAAACAACCTTTGGCCGCTTTTATCTTTCCAATTATTGCTTAAATGAACCCTGCTATAAATGCCATTATGGTCATAAGTCTGCAGCGGATCTTAGAGTGGGCGATTTTTGGGGAAAAGAATACGCCGATAACCTTATGGGGGTCTCGATTGCCGTAGCCCTATCGGACAAAGGTCTCAAGCTTATCGAGGAAACGGAAGGCTTAACGTTTAGATCAATTCCTCTCAGCCTGCTTTTTGACTCGCAAAAACGTGTAAAAAAACCAAAAATATCCAAGCCCAAAAACAATGAAAGGCTAATGGAAGATCTTATCGCTGGACAACCCCTCCCAAAGGCTTATCAGAGACACCTTTCTTTAGAATATCGGAAAAAAGCTCTGAGGTATTTTCCATATAAGCTGGCCAATGCTATATTGCCAAAGCGGGTTAAAAGCATTCTTCGCTTTGCCATAAGAGTTCTTAAAAGTTAAAAGGAGTAATGGAATATTTATGAAACTGCTTGTATTCAACATTCCTAACACTTTAAACTATGGTTCGATGATGATGGCAGAAAATCTATTCTACTATCTGTCTTATTTTTATCAAGCCCGTAGCATGGAGTTTATAGTCATTACTCCGAAACCGGAGGAAACCTCATTGCGCTTAAAACAAGCTTTGGGAGAAAGAAACATAAATATCAAAATAAACACCATCCATCCATTAAAGATCTTTCAGGGCAATAAAGTAGGAAGGATAATTTCTCAAGTTGCTGGAATTGGATTTAAAAAAAGGCTCGTTTCAGAGCTTCTGGAAATAAACGGTGTGGTCGTTCTTGGCGGAGATGATTATACTGAAGACTACGGATATATTGGTCCCATAGGAAATTTGTTGAAATTTAGAGGTTTCGTTAGTAGTGGGAAAAAAGTTGTTATGTGCGGTCAAACAATCGGGCCGTTTTTTTCCTGGAGAAAAAATATCATGAAACATTTATTGAAAAATGTAACGAAAATAATTGCCCGGGATCCTCTTACTTATAACTATCTAACAGAAGAGTTTAAATTGAAAAATGTTTTATTAGGTTCAGATTTGGCCTTTTTGCCCCTGTCAGGTGAAAAGGATAAACATTCGCATAGTAGGGTAAATCCTGAATATTACGGTTTAAAGGAGAAGTATTTTACTATTGTTCCAAGTGAATTAATTTGGAAATATGCAAAAGATCCTTCCCGAGAAGTTTATATAGATATGTTGACCAATATTGCTCTTTATTTATTCGAAAAATATCAGGATTACCAGCTACTTATATTGCCTCATGTGCTTGCTCCCGATTCTAGTGATGATCGGCTTGCGGGAAGGGATCTTTATATAAATTTAAAACGAAAAGGAATCAAGAGTGAAAGAATGATATTCCTCAAAGAACAACTCCTTCCTTTTCAAGCTAGGAAACTTCTGGCTCAAAGCAAGGTAGTCTTTACAGGCAGGATGCATGCGGCAATATCCTCTTTTGCCTGCGGGGTCCCAGCTTTAAGCCTTTCCTATAGCAGGAAATATTGGGGCATTATCGGCGAGCACTTTGGTCTAAAGGAACTTATTGTTGATATTAGGGATAAGCGCTGGGAAACCATTGAAGAAACATGTAAAAAGCAAATAGAGTCTGTTTTTAACAATGAGGAACATCTTAGAAAAATAATTATCCTGAAAACAGCAGAAATGCAACAAATGGCCATGAAAAGTATACGAGACACTTTAACTTTACTTTGCCAAAGCAAGAATTCTTGCTAAAAGCATATAAAAATTTTATTACAGGGGGTATTTAATGCGATGCCTGCTGAAATAAAAGATTTAGTTTCCGTAATTATACCTGCCTATAATGCCGAAAAATATATCAAGGATGCAATAGATTCTGTTTTAAAACAGACCTATCCTTATTTTGAAATTATTGTCGTGGACGATGCTTCTCAGGATAAAACCGTTGAGATTGTTCGCTCATTTAAAGATGAACGCATAAGGCTAATCCAACACGAAAAAAACCAGGGACCGGGTGCTGCCAGAAATACAGCCACAGAAGCTGCCAAAGGTCGCTGGATAGCATTGCTAGATGCCGATGACCAATGGCATCCCCAGAGATTGGAAAAGTTGATTCCTCTGGCGGTGGAAGGAGAAGAAAAATATTTTGTTGCTGATGACAGCGTCTTATGTTTCGAAACCGTATCTGGTTTAAAACCTTGGGGAAGTAGTTTTAAATTGCATTATGATATACAGTCAAGTGACAAGATAATGATTTTTAACTTAGGCGAATATTTAAAGCATCGGTCACCATTATTTCATCCGATTATTCCCTTAAATCCAGTTAAAAAATTTAATTTGAGCTATAATACCTCCTGTTTTATGGGAGAAGACACGGAGTTTTATTGCCATCTATTTCGATGCGGTTTAAATCTAAAATTGCTATTAGAACCCCTTTATATTTACAGATTAACACCGGAAGCTCTTTCGGCGAGACCTGAAAGATTTGAAGATTTAGGTAGAGTATATGAGCGTTTGTTAAAGGAAAAAGATTTTACTGAAGAAGAATGCCGGTTGCTTAAAATTCGATTGGAAAAAGTAAAACGGGATAAATATTTTGCTACTCTGGCAAGTTCCTTAAAAAATTTTAAATGGGGAAAAGCTATTAACCATACCATAAATAATCCTTGGTTAATAACAGAAATTTTTCGCCGAATACCAAAAACGCTTCGGTATCGTTTTAAAGCTCGGAAGTTAGGAGGAATAATTAAATGACAGCGGAAGTTTTTATTTTTCATTTCTTTTATCTCTGGTTTTTAGAAAAAAATCAGTAGAGTAAAACCCCGACAGTAAAATTAAAAAGGACTGTATCGTCATCCTGGGCAAAGACGGGTTTACAAAGATGCACCACCCTCTAAGATACATTGAAACAGAAGATCTTGAAGGCAACCAAATCATTATTATTACAAACGACTTCAAAATGTCTGCTGAAGAAATAGGTGATATC
>JAKORA010000090.1 GCA_029778075.1 Bacillota bacterium
AAAACTCATTGAAAGAGTAGAAAGCATAATTGGCCAGAAAATAGAAGGCAATATACTTGAATCTATTCCTAATGAAATGTTGGAGCAAGCATTAGAGACATATCAGACTATATCTGCCAATTACAAAGTACATAACCCAGCAGGATTTTTTATCTACCTTGCAAAAAATAAAATTAAACCACCCAGGCCGACTGGTGGCCGCCGGTCGTCGTTTGATTTTGAGCAAAAGCACGACTGGACCCCCGAGGATCTGGAAGCACTTTGGGAACCAATCGGCTGACTGGGTGCACTGTGTCTTCTAGAAGGCACCGTACTTTCTGGGAGGTACTGTGCTTTCTGGGGGCACTATGCTTTCTGAAAGGCACCGTGCTTTCCGGCGGGCACTGCGCCTTCTGAAGGGCACTGTGCCAACAACAAGCACGGCGCCGAAGGCGCCGTGCGCTTACCTGGGGGTAGTCTGCCTTGCTGGGGGCACTACGCTTGCATTTAGGGAAAACTAAACCGTTGACACGGGTTAGTTTTCCCGATATAATATAATTATGGAAATATAAGGTAGGCTTTCAGAGCCGGGCTACCGTAAAAGTGCAAGCCAATGCACTTTCCCCGGGTGGGTTGGTAGCAAGCGGTGTCATACCGGGGTAGGTAGGGATACCGCAGACGCCGCCGGGAAAACC
This sequence comes from Bacillota bacterium, assembly GCA_029778075.1. GTDB lineage: Bacteria > Bacillota > Dethiobacteria > DTU022 > UBA8154 > UBA9862. The sequence continues at coordinate 675 of JAKORA010000090.1, forward strand.
GGCATAAACCGACAAAAGGCGAATATGTAACCAAAGGCAGTATTGCCATGCTAAAAAGCAGGCATACTGCCTTTTTTGTTTTACAAAAAAAATGCGGAAAAGCAGGACGATATACAGTCTTCAAAGCGGCACCGGATCCAGCACACCAAAAGAAAAAAGGGGAGGGAGGAAGAAAATGACAGGAGAAAAAAGCAAAACACCGGGAGGAAAGCGGATCGAAAAAATTTTTTCTGGATCGGGGTAGGATCCCTGTATTCCCTGCACTCCCGGAGGGGGATACAGGAAGCACGCTGCCGGGCGCGATGCCGGAAACGGCGGCGTGAGCCGAAGGAAGGGAGCGCGAAGCTCACTGCCCGAAGGGGGCAACTTTCCGGAGGCGGACGAATACAGTCCTCGCGATGCGCTGTATTCGTCTATAGGACATGTAAGCGTCGCGTGATTATTTAACTAGCAATTATATATGCGAGAGCGGAACACGCTGGGGAGGGCGTGCATAGGCGTACTATGCCTTTTTGGAGGTGGGTGAAAAGATGGCGAGAAGGAAACCAAGTATTATTTATCAGGTTTTACAAAGGCTGGACGAACTCAAGCGATTTGGGGAGAGCAAGCACCTGGTAAAACAACAAGAAAGGGAGAGATGCCGGGAAACCGGGGAGAGATACAACCCTGCGAGAGTAAAGGGGATATATTCTTACAAAACGTACCAGGTTTACAAGGAACATTGTCTCAAATTTGTTACCTGGGCAAGAGAAAAATATGGAGCAAAAACCCTGGAGAAAGCTCGTGAATACGTTAAGGAGTACCTGGAAAGACATGTCGAAGAAGGGCGATCTGCCTGGACAGTGCGCCTGGAAGCAAGTGCCCTTGCAAAGTTATACGGCTGTAGCTCGACTGATTTTGGCGTAAAATTACCGGAACGTCATAGGGAGAACATACACCGGTCACGTTTGGAAAGGGAGCATGATAAAAAGTTTTCTGTCGAAAGAAACAGGGATATTATCGAGTTTTGCCGAGGGACTGGCCTAAGGCGAAGGGAGCTGGCCGCACTCTCACCGCGGGATATTGTAGAACGAGATGGTATTGTATA
>JAKORA010000091.1 GCA_029778075.1 Bacillota bacterium
AAGGAGTTCTAAGCTCAAATTGCCGGTAGGTTTTGCCGGGATACATCCGGCTCCAGAAATCCGCCAGGCTGCGGTCCAGCAGGTTGCCCAGGAAGGCAATGCCTTCGAGCTCCCGCATGGCCTCCTCATTGGCCGGGTAGCCCAGGGCAGCATATACTTGCTTTCTGGCGCATGAGGAAATTGCAGAGGGTCTTATATGTGTAGGGTCAAACCGCTCTTGGCTTTCCTCCATTTTCCGTAAAATCAAATCAGAACTGGCTAATGCCATGTTAATCATCCTTTCGTTTTTATTGGCAGGGGGCCGGGAACTTGCACCCCCGCCTACTGCAGAGAGAGCAGTTGCAAACAAAGTTGCGCTATGCTATACTCGGATTGTGGAATTTGTAGTTGGCCGCTCTCCGGGCGGCTTTTCTTTCATTGACGGAAGTACCCATTCTTCCCTCATGGCGTCCCAGTAAACGTCTTCATCCTCTGGCTTTTTGTCAATTGCCCTTATCCAGCTTGGTTTAATTTTACCTTTGAAAATATGCCAGTTTTCGGGATCGCCATAGGCATTTAGATACTCGTCTATCGGGAACTTGTGGCACAAATCCAGCCACTTAAAAAGTTGTCCCTGCGCTGTTTTTGGTATCACGACGGTTAACCTAAACGCTGTGCGATCATAGGGCAATGTTGTGTATTCTGTATTCGCCCAGCTTTGGTTGAAGTCAGGGTTGGCGGTTAGCCACTGGTAACCGGGAAGTATGGCAATTTTTCCGTTCACTAGCAGCGGTATTACGCCTCTGGTAAGGCCATTTTTCTTACAGCTTTCAACGTGCAAAGGGCTTGTAAAATGGTATAGCTTCACTTTAGCGCTTCCTCTATGGTTTTCACTTCCGGGTCAACATATTGCACCAGGCATTCCCATTCCGAATGTGTTATATCCCCGTTTATGACGTACACGTCTTCGCCTTCGTATATCTCGCCGCCGCAACCGGCACACTCGGCCATTACTTTTGCATCTGCCGGATCGGGCAACCCTTGCGCGAATCTGTCAAGGCTAACGGTCATGCTAAAGCCTCCTCTTTTTCGATTTTTTCCATGTCCTTAAGCAGGCTTTCAAGCCTGCTCAAAGCGCTCCCCAGTTGCACTTTTATTGCCTCCGTCTCCCTGCGGACGTAAGGCCAATCGTAATGTTTATACTGAAATTCTTCAAGCGCTTCTATAGCGGCATAAAGCTCGGTTTTCATAAGTAACTTTCTCCTTCCGTTTTTAATATTGGCGGGGGCCGGGCTACTAGGCTCTCGCCCTTCCGCTTCCATCCGTTATCCGGCGTACTGGCCCGGCCTACGCAATTTTTACCCGCCAAAGTTTGTCTTCAAGCCGCTCCCGCCGCCGAGCCGGTGTCAGGCGTCCCTGGTCCCGGCCACCCTTCAGCGCCTGCCTGTGGGTCTGGCTCTCCCGTCGCAAGCAGGTGCAGCCTGAGTTGTTATACCGATGTTTGACCTCTCATCTGCTGGCAAGATTCCTATTGCATCTTACGCATTTATTCATTGCAATCCCTCTTTCGCTGTGCTATAATAGAGGTAACAACACAGCGATGGTTTAAACAACTTTACTCTTGGCCGCTCTTGAGCGGTCTTTTTCTTTTCCCGGCACTCCGCCGGGCTCACTACGTTTGAATGCCTCTGTGCCGCCAGCCAAGCCCGGAAGTC
>JAKORA010000092.1 GCA_029778075.1 Bacillota bacterium
AATGGTTACCAGAACGGCAAGGGCCACTATAATCGCAATATCATAAGCGATTTTTAACCTCTTTCTTCTTTCCTTCTTTTTTGCGTCGCCTTCTTTTATCTCTTTACTGCCCGGTATTGTCTCTTTACCGGTTTTCCCCGTTCTTTCTCCGGTTGCTATTTTCTCTTCGCCGGTTATTTTTGTCCCTTCATCTGCATTAAACAATAATCTTCCCCTCCTGATATAAAAATAGACTCATTTCATAATCATAACATGACTGCGTCAGATATGGAAGAAGCGATATAGCCAATTTATGCCATCTTCAGGCATCACGGGAGCGGAGCTTACTGCTGCCCTATTCAAAACCGTATACAGCAGAGCAATAATATCCTTTTGGCCCCTATAATAAAATAATTCCAGACATATTCTGGAATTTTCTTGAAGCAGGGGGTGGAATTTTGCTGTTGGCTTAAGCGACTTGTGCAGCGAAGCGAAATGCTCATGTTGAAGTGAGGGTTGGAGTGGGCCCGGCGGACATGGATATCCGCCGCCGGCAGCGCGAACATGGAAGTGAGCTCTGCCGGGGAGCCCAACGAAATCCTGAGCTGAAACATAGAGCATTCTGAGCTGCGCCCGAAAGCTTAAGCCTCAGCAAAATTTTACCCTATTTCTATATTAAAAGATCCGCAGATAACTTGAATTACAATTGAAAATGTTTTCAGAATCCGGGCTTTGTACAACATCAGCCAATGTACGCCCAAGGTTATTCATATTATAAGCAAATATCGCTTCATCCTGCTGAAAGGAGAAGTTAAAAGGGAGACCAAAGAGTAAAATACCTAAAAGAAATACTCTCAGATTCCCCCCGGTCTTTTTTAAATATCCTATCATAATCCTCCATAGCCTCCTTCAATCAGGCACACCTTTTATTGAATGTGCTTGCGTAGTTGACCCAGTGCCGATTTTTCCAGGCGAGAAACCTGTGCCTGGGAAATTCCGATTTCGTCGGCTACTTCCATTTGGGTCTTCCCGCGGTAAAATCTTAAGGTCAGAATAAGCTTTTCTCTTTCGTTTAGTTTCTGCAGTGCATCTTTAATGGAGATAATTTCCAACCATTTTTCGTCCTGGTTTTTTTCATCGCTAATCTGGTCCATTACAAAAATAGGATCGCCGCCGTCGTGATAAATGGGTTCAAAAAGTGATACGGGTTCCTGGATAGAATCAAGGGCCAAAATAATTTCTTCTCTGCTTATCAGCAACTCAGCGGCTATTTCTTCCAGGGTCGGCTCCCGGGAAAGTTTATGAGCCAGCTGATCTCTTACCTGCAGGACTTTATAAGCTATATCCCTCAGCGATCTGCTCACTCTTACTGGAGTGTTATCCCGAAGATAACGGCGAATCTCTCCAATAATCATGGGAACGGCATATGTTGAAAACTTGACATTCTGATCCAGGTCAAAGTTATCAATTGCTTTAATCAGGCCGATACAACCGACCTGGAAAAGATCATCAACAAGCTCCCCCCTGTTATTAAAACGCTGTATGACACTTAAAACAAGTCTCAGGTTCCCGCTTACCAATTTTTCTCTTGCTTTGGTATCCCCCTCCATCATTCGGGCAAATAGTTTACGCATTTCCTTATTGTTCAAGACAGGCAATTTAGCTGTATTAACTCCACAGATTTCTACCTTGTTCACTGGAGAGATCCTCCTGACTGAACCTTTATCTTTAATAAAAAGTATTTCCTTGCATTTTTATTTTATACTGTAACATTTTTATTCCATTTTTTTAATTTCCTTTTGCAATCGTTTAATAATACGTTTTTCTAAACGTGAAATATAGGACTGCGAAATACCCAGCTGCTCGGCCACCTCTTTTTGTGTCTTTTCCCGCCCGTTGTGCAGACCAAATCTAAGCTGCATTATCTTCCTTTCCCTGAGGGATAGTTTCTCCATGGCCAGATATAATAACTTGCGATCCACCTCATCTTCTAGGTTACGAATGACAAGGTCATTTTCTGTCCCCAGCACATCGGAAAGTAAGAGTTCATTTCCATCCCAGTCTACATTTAGGGGTTCATCAAAAGAAATCTCTACCTTGAGCTTATTATTCCTTCTCAAATACATTAAAATTTCATTTTCGATACATTTGGAGGCATAAGTTGCCAGTTTTATTTTCTTATGAGGATCAAAGGTATTAACGGCTTTGATCAGGCCTATAGTCCCAATAGATACCAAGTCATCAACTGCTACACCTGTATTTTCGAATTTTCTGGCGATGTAGACCACTAAACGAAGATTACGCTCTATTAACGTTCCCCTGACCTCATCCTCCCCTGCCCTGAGGCGTTCCAGTAGTTCGTTTTCCTCGTCAGAAGAAAGGGGCGGCGGCAAAGCTTTACTGTTTGTGACATAGCAGATTAATCTGCTGTATTTAAAACCCAGCTTAAAACTTAAATATAAAAAGGTAAGCTTTAGCTTCCATTTTCCTATGAATAAATCTTTCATTGTTTCAACCTTCCTCTCTCCCAGCACAGCGCCATAATTCCAGAGGCAACAACACCTCATACTCCGCATCCGGGGAAATTTGTTCCCGTTGGACGCCGATAATAATTTTTTTTATAAAAGTAAAACTTCGGCCTTTCTGCCATAGTGTAACCTTTTCCGGCCTGAAACCCAGGAGAAATCCTTCTCCGTGCAGCGACCGGTAGGGAATAAGGCAGAACCTGGCAGCATTATTAATACCGGTTAAAGCTTTTTCCAACAGGTTCCAATCCATTGTTTTGCTGCTGCTCAGAAACGAACATACCTCCGGAGGAAGCAGCTCTCTGACACCCGGATAAGCTGCCACAGCTACGGGAGAACCAGAAAAAGGTTCTTTGAGCATATTGCCTGTATCTACAAAGGCGGAAAGCGTTTTGCTTTTTCCACAAAAAGCTATCTCCAGTTTCAGGTCTATTGCGGGAATATGGAAATTTAGCTTCTCAAGTAAAAGAGGTCCAAACCATCGGGCTAAAGTATAAAGTGTAATACCGGCAAGCAGCAGGCAAAAAAGTGAAGGCGCGGGCAGGTAATAGATTCCTCCGGAAAAATCTACAGGGCTTTGTCCCCAAAAACTAAAGGCCAAAACAAGGCCTCCCATAGCGAACGAACAAAAATAAAATACCAAAAGCAGCAGAATCCCCTGCTGGAACAACCGCGGCCGAAAGGTTACCAAAATCATGATCGGAGGCAATAATGCCTTACCCAGCCATGTAAAGAACGTCCCCCCTGACGGCAACAAAAGAAATAAGATAAATACACCACCCAGAAGGGAACCTGCTACAAACCTTTTTAAGGTGGCCCTTTGCTGTATAATAAACCCTGTAAGCCACAGCAGAAAAAGGTTGACTACCGTATTAAGAATTATTAACAGATCGAGATACATTTTTCCCCTGCACCAGGACCAAATGTCTTATTAACCCCATGCCGGGTCCCGCCGCACAAAAACGGTTTCAAGCGAACCCTGGAGCGAGCACCAACCTTCGCCACCCTATTTTCATATCTACTTCCATTATAACGTTAATAAGGTCAGAAATTTGTTATAATTTGGCTTATGGAAAATAAAAAAAGGTATGGAGAAAAAAACCATACCATGGAGTGTAAAGTGGAATGGGGATTGCGCCTAACTGTTACGGGGCATTCTCTTGCACTTCGTGCCGGTCAGCTAGCTAAGTCCCGGAGCGGCGGCGTCTTAAAAATGCCGGTATGTCAATATCCGTATCATTCAAGCCTGGGCGCAGAACTCCATCTTCTTTCTTGGGAGAGGGCTTCTTATCAAACCCTGTAGCGATAACGGTAACCCGGGATTCGTCCTTAAGATTCTCGTCAATTACGGCGCCGAAAATAATATTGGCATCAGGATCAGCGGCATCGGCTACTGTTTCCGCCGCTTCGTGTATTTCAAATAGGCTGAGATTACTGCCGCCGGTTATGTTGATTAACACGCCTCTGGCACCCTCTATGGATGTTTCCAGCAGCGGGCTAAAAATAGCCGCCTTCGCCGCCTGGACAGCGCTGTTTTCACCGCTGGAGACACCAACCCCCATTAAGGCGGTCCCCGTCTCCTGCATAATGGCCCTCACATCCGCAAAGTCTAAATTAATTAAGCCTGGAATAGCGATCAGATCTGAAATGCCCTGGACACCCTGGCGAAGGACATCGTCAGCGATACGAAACGCTTCGATCAGGGGAGTCCTTTTATCTACAACCTGAAGAAGTTTGTCATTCGGGATAACGATAAGGGTATCAACTTTTTCTTTTAAGTTGGCGATGCCCTTCTCCGCCTGATTCATACGCCTTCGACCTTCAAAAGTAAAAGGACGGGTGACTACTCCTACCGTCAACGCACCCAGGGATTTGGCAATTTCCGCAATAACCGGGGCTCCCCCTGTTCCTGTCCCTCCACCCATACCAGCGGTAATAAAAATCATATCTGCGCCTTTCAGGACAGCCTCGATCTCTTCCTTGCTTTCTTCAGCCGCCTGCTGCCCTATTTCCGGGTTCCCGCCGGAACCAAGGCCTTTGGTTAGCTTTGTACCGATTTTCAGCTTGGTGCTGGATCTGGCCAGTTCCAGCGCCTGGGCATCCGTATTTACTGAAATAAAATCTACCCCTTTTAGCCCTGCTGCAATCATACGATTTACAGCATTGCTGCCGCCGCCGCCAACTCCAATAACCTTTATTTGGGCATAAGTTTCCGTTTCTATTTCAAAATCGATCATCTTTTACAAACCTCCCTGCTTAACAGTAGCTTCCTCTCCTTATTCCCAGATATCGGTAATAAAAGCTTTAATACGCTGCCATAGAGCCTGTAGAAATTTGGTTTTCCCTTCGGAACGTTTGCTTAACCTGCTTACGGAATGGTTTCGCATCACATAATTTATAATACCGACAGCAGTTGAATAAATAGGACTCTTAACTCCGAGGTATTCCGGTTGAGCCACCCTAACCGGGCATTCAAAAATCATTTCTGCCAAATCTGTTATTCCCCTTAAAAGAGAAACTCCACCCGTAATCACTACTCCTGCGGGCGGCATTTTGGTAAATCCCATCCGAGCCATCTCCTGGCTGCAGAGTTGCAGCATTTCCTGTACACGCGGCTCGATATAGGTAACAATTTCCCTGGAAGATATTTTACGTTTTTCTTTTCCGCTGATACCCTCGATTTCAATATCTTCATTTTCAGAAGCCAGCTCTGTAAGCGCAAAGCCGTGTTCCACCTTTAACTTCTCCGCCAGTTGAAAGGTGGTTCTTAAGCCTACGGCCAGATCATTGGTAATATGATCACCGCCTACAGACAATACCGCAATATCCTTCAGCGCCCCGTGCTGAAAAAGAGCGACCTCAGTTGTCCCACCTCCTAAATCTACCAAAAAAACTCCCAACTCCTTTTCATCACGGGAAAGGCAGATCTCTCCATTGGCCAGTGCATTTAAAATCAGGGCATTTACTTCCAGACCCGCCATATTGAGACAGCGTAAAAGGTTACGTAAAGAAGTCATAGCCCCTGTAATAATCATGGCTTCTACTTCCAGACGTACCCCTAGCATACCGACAGGGTCTCTGATGCCATCATAACCGTCTACAATAAACTCACTGGGGATAACGTCAATGATTTCCCTGTCCTGAGGGAGAGCGATAACTCTGGCGGCTTGCATTACTCTCTCCACATCATGCTCCGTTATTTCTTTATCATCCCTGGCCACAGCTACGACGCCTTTATTATTAATAAGACCCACATGGGATCCGACTATTCCTACGTTCACCAGTCCCAACCTGGTTCCCACCATTCGTTCAGCTTCTGCAATGGCCTTATTAATGGATTCAACAGTACGTTCCAGGTCTATGATAACGCCCTTTTTAATCCCCTCAGAAGGGCTTGTCCCTACTCCGATAATATTAAGCGTACCGTCAGCTGTTATTTCTCCGACTATAACTCTGACATTTGAAGTTCCTATATCCATTGCTGCTACAATCTCTCTCCTGGTCAATCTCACACCCCCTAAAGCTCCGGGTCTTCCAAAATTTTCACTGAATTTACATATTCCACATTTTAATTTTATTTCCTTTTAACGTAAAAAAATTATTTTTCCACAGGCTTAAATACTGGCGCTTCGGGAACTCTTAAATCCAGATAACCAGCCATAGGGTCGCTACCTTCTAAGAGTAAACGTTGATTAATGTATTGTAATACCTCGAGCTTTTTTGCCAAATTATCGCTGTTTCCCAACCATACTTCCATTCCTTCCCATGTATATACAATTATTTGCTGAACATTTTCCACATTTATTTCGGCCAGGGGCAAAGAGGGGTTCGTTGCCAGTGACTCTAAAAATGCCTCAATTATCTCGCCCCTGGATCGGTCTGAAATTCCTGTGCCCACTTCCATCTTTCCCCAGATTAAACCGTTTACAAGGGGAAGCTCCCCCTCGTAGTCTTCTCTGACACCGATAAAAATACCGTCAGCAGCAAGTTCTAGATAATAACCATGGTAAGGTACAAGAACCAGTGGATATTTCTCCTGTATGTAAATAAACAGCTTGTCCGGTAAAACCCTGCTCACCTCTATCTCCGCCACCCTGGGAATAGTTAAAATGCGCTCCTCAAGCTCCGGAGGGCTAATTTTCCAAATATTCATCCCCTCCCTAATTAGCATCGCTTCATATATTTCATCAAGAGAAAGCTTATCGAGGCCTTCCACGTATATTTCTTTAATAATGAAAAAAGGGGAGCGCAAGAAAAGAAATAAAGACAAGCTGCACACCAAAAACAATAAAATAAGAACAAGTTTGTCTTTTATCTTTTTCCTGGCCTTACGCCCCATTATAAGCTCGTGACGTCCAAAAGAAGGTTCACTATAAGACTTATCCAACTTTATTTAACACCTCTGGCAGCTGACTCCCGACTCCTCAGTGACAATCCGTTGTATTTTGGCGCCCAGCTTCTGGAGATCCGCCTCCAAATGCTCATAGCCCCGATCGATATGCTTGATATTGCTGACTACCGTTGTCCCTTCCGCAGCAAGCCCTGCCAGTACAAGAGCTGCACCCGCCCGCAGGTCGGTTGCCTCCACCTCTGCTCCGTAAAGCTTTTTAACTCCTTTAATATAAGCGGTTCTCCCTTCCACTGAGATGTCGGCCTTTAAGCGTTTTAGCTCATCCACATGCCTGAAACGGTTTTCAAAAACACTCTCAATAATTGTACTGTTTCCTTCTGCTAAAGTCAAAAGTGCCATTATGGGAGCCTGCAGATCTGTCGGAAAGCCGGGATAAGGCAGAGTACGCAGGGTCTCTACGCCCCTGAGCTTTCCGCCTGTAACCTCCAGGCTGTCTTCACCAACCTTAATTTCAACCCCCGCTTCCCTCATTTTGGCCACTACAGCGTCCAGATGAACAGGTATTATCTCCTTCAACAGCAACCGGCCTCCGGTTATCGCTGCTGCCATTAAATATGTCCCTGCCACTATACGGTCGGGTATGATGCGATAAGTGCAATTTCCCAGGCCTTCAACGCCCACAATCCGCAGGGTTTCTGTTCCGGCTCCCCTTATGTCAGCCCCCATGGCATTTAGAAAATTTTGCAAGTCAACTATTTCCGGTTCTTTGGCAGCGTTATTGATCACTGTTTTCCCCTTGGCCAATACCGCCGCCATCATTAAGTTTTCCGTAGCCCCGACACTGGGATAATCAAGATGGATTTCGGCACCCCTGAGCCGTGTAGCTGAGGCGATAATGTGCCCTTTCTCTTCTCTTATCTCGGCTCCCAGCGCTTCCAGGCCTTTAAAGTGAAGATCAACGGGTCGTGGCCCAATGGAACAGCCACCAGGGTATGTAACCCTGACTTTACCCAGACGCGCCAGAAGCGGTCCCATCAGGAAGATGGAAGAGCGCATTTCTCGCATAAGTTCATCGGAAATGGTATAACTGTGTAAACCCTGGACATTTATTTTTAATTTATTTTTTTTATACTTCACCTTAACGCCTAGGGACTGCAAAATATTGGCCATGACATGCATATCGAGAATATCGGGTATATTGAGAAGCTCCAGATCTTTACTGCTGCTGCTTAAAACGGAAGCAGCCATAATTGGAAGCATAGAGTTCTTGGCTCCCTTTATGGATAATGAACCATCCAGCCTCTTTCCCCCTTCAATAACCAGCTTTTCCATACCTTTTTCTCCCCTATTCACCGCCGTTTTCTCCAATAATTCTAATTTCCGGTTCCAGCTCCAGGTGAAAATTATCCCTGACTTTTTGCTTTATTTTGTCTATAAGAGTTAAAACATTGACAGCGGTAGCATTTCCCCTGTTGATAATAAAATTTCCGTGCTGATAAGAAACCTGCGCATCTCCTTCTTCCATACCTTTACAGCCGGACTGTTCAATAAGAAAACCTGCCGGTTTTCCGGGAGGGTTGCGAAAAACGCTGCCTGCACTGGGATAAATTGGGTGCTTCCTGGCTCTCTCTTCCCTGATTGAGTTTACCCTCTGCATTATTGTATTTTTATCCCCGGGAATAAGTTCCAAAACACATTCCAGAATAATAACTTTCTCTTCCTGGAAGTTGCTCCACCTGTACGAAAACTCCAGTTCTCCCCGGGTGCGTACCAGATAGTGTCCGTGAAAGTCAATGGTTGACACTTCGCGAACCAGTTCACTAATAGAAGAACCATAAGCACCGGCATTCATATACAAGGCTCCCCCCAGGCTCCCCGGAATCCCAGTAGTAAATTCAAGTCCTGACAAGCCCCTTTTTGCAGCCTCCCATCCCAGTTTGGAGAGAGACAGCGCTGCACCTGCCCTGACACTGTGGTTAAAAAAAACATATGACGAACACATGTCGGCCAGGCTTAACACTATTCCCCTGATGCCCCCGTCCCTAACCAGCAAGTTGGTACCATTACCCAGCACAAAAAGGGGGATATCATTCTGTGCGGCCAGCAAAAGCACCTGACGGAGCTCTTCAACATTTTGCGGATAAACCAAAAAATCCGCAGGACCGCCAATTTTCATAGAGGTATGTAACGACATAGGTTCATCTTTTAAGGGGGGCCTGCTTAAAATGCGGCCTAACGCTTCATGCAAATCCAATATCCAACACTCCTACATGTAGAACTTTACAAGTGGAACACGAAGCTCCGCCTACGCAAAGGCTGCTCCATTTTCATGAGCTGAAACATAGGGCATTCTGAGCTGCGCCCGAAAGCTTAAGCCTAAACAAAATCTAGCCTATTTTCATACTATCATGTTATGCAGTTACCTAAAGTGTCGTGCCTAGCAAACCTTGTCCACACTTTTTTTAAAGAAGCATCAGCTTATAAATATTTTCAGCCGCCTCCGGTTTACCTAATTTTTTACATTTTTTTTGCATTTCAACCAGCCTGGCAGGATTTTGCAACAGCTCAAAAACTTTTTCCTGCAAAACCTTCCCGCTTAAATCTTTCTCCTCGATGGTTACAGCGGCTCCCTGTCTGGAAAGCTCACGGGCATTTATCAGCTGGTGGTTGTGAACAACGTTGGGCGAAGGGATAATAATGGCCGGTGTCCCCAGGGCTGTGATCTCGGCCAGGGTGGTAGCACCTGCCCTGGTAATCACAAGATCAGCCGCCGCCAGCGCCAGCGGCATTTCCTGCTGGTAAGGGCGGATCAGCAGTCGCCCGCCAAAAAGCTCCAGTATTTTACCGGCCTTGAGCCTTTCTACAGTTTCCTGGTAATATCTCTCTCCGGTAATATAGAGGATCTGAATATCTTTATAGCTCGCAGCGCTTAACAAAAAATCAACCATGCTCCGGTTTAGCGCAGCAGCACCTCTGCTGCCGCCCACAGCAAGCAGGAAAGGCAGATCAGGATTCATATTTAAAATGCGCCGGGCGGTTTTTTTCTCCAGATTTCCGACTTCCGAAGCCCTGGGGTTGCCCGTAACACACAGATTGGAACGTTTTAAAAAATATTTTTTCGAGGCCTCGAAAGAGAGGCATACTTTATAAACCCAGGGGGCAAGAAAACGGTTGGTTACCCCGGGAATAACATTCTGCTCATGAATAATCACTTTTTTCCTCTTGGCGAGTGACGCCAGGATAATCGGGGCTGCCGCGTATCCCCCGGTTCCCACCACGAAGTCCGGTTGGAATTCGTCGATTATTTTCCCGGCCATGGCGCTGCTTTTCCCCGCCAGATAAAAAGCCTGCAACAGACGCAGATTTAGCCTGCGGGGAAGACCCTTGACCGGAAGTGTCTCCAGGCGAAAGCCTGCTTCAGGAATGATTTTTTCTTCCATACCCCCGCCGGCTCCGACAAAAAGAATCTTTGTCTCCGGGCTCACTTTTTTTATATACCGTGCCAGGGCCAGGGCCGGGTAAATGTGGCCGCCTGTCCCCCCACCTGTAAGAATTAGGTGCAATTACTCCAATCCTCCCTGTATCAGCGGATATAACGGGATATATTCATTAGTATACCCATACCGGACATCATAAAAAAGAGAGAGCTCCCTCCCGCGCTGATGAAAGGAAGGTTAATCCCGGTAATAGGTATGGAACCTGTTACCACGCCGATATTTATTAAAGTCTGCACCGCTACCATTGACGTGACCCCCGCAGCCAGAAGGCTCCCGAAAGCGTCCGGTGCCATCAGCGAGGTTTTAAAGCCTCTCCAGAATAGTATAAAGAAAAGCAGCATAATGGTTACAGCACCAAGAAAGCCGAGTTCTTCGCCGATAATGGCAAAAATGAAATCGTTCTGCGGTTCTGGAAGATAGTACAGCTTTTGACGGCTCCGCCCCAAACCAACACCAAAAAGTCCTCCCGGGCCAAGAGCGTAAAGAGACTGGATTATATGATAACCTGTATCCAGGGGATCAGCCCAGGGGTCCAGAAAAGAAAAAATACGGCGCATACGGTACTCTTCACTAAAGGCAAAATATAGAAAAACAGGAATGCCGACACAAATAAGGGACATCATCTGCTTAAGAGGCATACCGGCGGCAAAAACAATGATACCGACGACAGCTGCCAGAGCCACCGCGGTCCCCAGGTCAGGCTGCCCCAGAATTAACAGAAATGTGGCACCCAGCATTGCCAGAGGAACAAAACTGCTGTTCCAAAAGTTTTCCATATTAATCCTTTTTTTGCTTAAAAAAGCCGCTGTAAAGATAATAAGGACGAGTTTGCTGAACTCCGAAGGCTGTATGGTCAAACCGCCCACGGCAATCCAGCGCCTAGCTTCGTTAATCTCTACGCCCACGCCGGGAATATATACAACCAGCAGCAGCACAAAATTTAAAAAAAGCATTACGGGGAGCAATTTGCGCCATTTCCAGTAACCGAAGTTAGTCGTAATAATCATGCCTACCAGTCCCAGCGCAAGCCAGAAAGCCTGGCGCCGGAGGAAAAAAAAAGCGTCTCCCCTGGATTCCAGGGAAGTTATATAGCTGGCACTGAAAACCATGACCAGCCCGAAACCGGCCAGGATCAGCACCGTAAAAAAAATGGAAAAATCCGGTGGTTTTCTCAAGTCACGCTCTGTAGGGGCACTTCTCACTCTCAAGGGCCTCCTTTAAAGAGATTACGGCAGACTTAAAAACCTCACCACGTTCCTCAAAATTCTTAAACATATCCCAGCTGGCACAAGCCGGGGACAGGAGAACCGTATCCCCGGATGCGGCAGAACGAAAAGCTTTTTGAACGGCAGCGTGCAAATCCGGAACTATGGATACATCAGTAAAACCTTCTTCCCTGGCCAGCAACTCCATCAGAGAAGCTGTTTCTCCCAGAAGGATCAGGCTTTTTACCCCTTCCGCGGCCATGGCTTTTACCAGGGGGCGGAAGTCGCTCCCCTTGTTCAAGCCGCCGGCAATAAGAACTTTGGCACCGGGCACAGCGCGTAAAGCGGTTAATGTGGCATCGGGATTCGTTCCTTTGGAGTCATTGATAAAAGTTACTCCCCTTATCTCCATCACCCTTTCCAGGCGGTGAGGAACACCGGGGAAACTTTTTAACCCCCGGGCAATGGAATCTAGTGCCACGCCTCCGACCCAGGAAACGGCCACGGCGGCAAGAGCATTCTCCAGGTTATGAAGACCGGGAATCCTTATTTCTTCCACAGGACAGACGATCCTGGAATGCCGCCCGTCACTGACAAAAATTTCATGTTCCCTGACGTAGACACCCGGATTGAGTTCTTCCCTGCGGCTGAAGGGCATTATCTTGCCGCGCACAGCAGAGCGGAAAGATCTCACCAGGGGATCGTCCCAGTTAAGCACAGCCCAGTCATGGGCGGTCTGGTTTAAAAAGATCTTTCTTTTGGCAGCGGCATAGCCCTCCAGGGAACCATGATAATCCAGGTGATCCGGAGTTAAATTCAATACAGCGGCAATATGCACCCGGAAGCTGTGAATATCCTCCAGCTGAAAACTGCTCAGCTCGGCAATAATATAGTCTTCCGGCGAAGCTTCCATAACCGCCTCGCAGAGCGGAAAACCAATGTTTCCCGCAACATGCACACCTTTAAATTGCTGCCGGAAAATTTCACCCGTCAGAGAAGTCGTCGTTGTCTTACCGTTCGTTCCGGTAATACCGATTAAAGGCGATTGGCTGAAATGGCCGGCCAGCTCTATCTCCGGGTAAACGGGGATGCCCTTCTCCCGCGCCTTCTGCAGCAGGGCCAGCTCCGGCTTAATACCGGGGCTTTTAATAATCAGTGAAACCCCCTCCAACAAGCTTTCGGGGTGACCGCCGCCTACCAGCTCTACCCGGGGATGTTTTTCTAGCTCCCCCATTTCCCTTTGCAGCAGGGAAGCCTCCTTTAAATCATTGGCTACAACTTTACAGGCTCCCGCCTTTAAGAGTAGCCGGACAGCGGCACGGCCGCTTTTGGCCAGGCCCAAAACCAGCACTTTTTTCCCTTTGATCTTGTTTATCACAACTACCACCTCAGAATAGGGGTAACTTCCAGCAGGCCCACAACGGCAAAACAAAAACCAAGCGCCCAGAAGCCCGTTACCACATGCCACTCCGACCATCCCTTCATTTCAAAATGATGGTGCAGAGGGGCCATTAGAAATACTCTTTTCCCTGTGAGCCGGAAATAAATTACCTGGACGATTACCGACAGGGTTTCCAGGACAAATACCCCACCGATAATAAGCAGTGAAAACTCCGCTTTGGTTAAGATAGCGACCGTTGCAAGGGCCGTTCCCAGTGAGAGGGATCCGACATCCCCCATAAAGATACGTGCCGGATGCAGGTTAAAAATTAAAAAACCGAAGCAGGCGCCGATAAGTGCCCCGCATACATACGCGATTTCCTCCAACCCCTGCAGCGAGGCCAGGATGAGAAATGCAAGCAGCGCCAGAATCGCCGTCCCACCAGCCAGGCCGTCGATACCGTCAGTTAAATTTACAGCATTGGAAAAACCGATTACCATTACAAAAATCAGTAAGGGGTAAAAAACACCAAAATCAACCTGGATAGCGGTAAAGGGGATGTCAACCACAGTGGAATGGCCCGACAGGAGCAGAACAAAAGAAAAAACCAGTGCAAAAATGAACTGTCCCAGCAGCTTTTCCCTTGCCCTGAGCCCCAGAGAACGCCTCTGGACAACTTTTTGGTAATCATCGATAAAACCCAGGAAAGCGCTGCTAAAAATCATAAAAAGGGTCAGCATAAGCAGCAGCGTCTTCGGCGCAAAAAAAAATGTTGTTATGAACAGGGAAAGTAAAAAGACAATACCTCCCATAGTTGGAGTGCCGGCTTTGTAGAAATGCCCCCGCGGTCCATCCTTCCTTATCTGCTGTCCATACCGTCGCCGGCGAAAATATCTGATAAAAATTGGACAAATAATAACGCTTAACAAAAAAGCCACAAACGCTGCGGAATAAACCGGTCCCGTCATATAAAACATCCCCCTGGTTAAACTGACGGCCACATATTTCATTATGGATTTTTAGAATGTTTCTGCCTCATAAAGTCTCTAGCCGTACTTCTTTATTAGCTCCTCAGCAATTACCTCCATACCCATAGCTCTCGATCCCTTGATCAATATATAGGCTCCTCTTAAATCCAGGCAATCAAGGAATTTCAGCGCTTCTGTGTGAGTAGTGGAGAGAAAAATCCTCTCCCGCGGCAAGCCTGCCTCCCTGGCTCCTTCGGCCGTAAACTCCATCAACTTCCCTACACCGATCAGATAGTCGACGCCCGTATCAACCAGTACCTTTCCCAGTTTATAATGCTTCTCTTCAGCGGTCGCACCAAGCTCGAACATATCTCCCAGAACAGCGATCTTTGTATTATTTCCGGCCATCTCTTTTAAAGACTGCAGGGAGGACTTCATAGACGTAGGATTGGCATTATAAGCGTCATTTATAACCCAGAAGCCGCTTTTTAGCAGCTTTTTTTCCATCCTCATTCCGGAAAAAGAGGCGCTCAGCAGCCCCTCTCTAATCTCACGGTTTGTTAGTGAAAAATCCAGCCCCACCGCAATTGCTGCCAGAGCATTATAGACATTATGCCTTCCCGGCAAAGAAATCCGGAAATCTTCAGTGCTGCCGTCAGGTAACAACGCCGTGAATTCAGTCCCCGCCTGATCAGTACAGAAACTTAGCACCCTGAGATCCGTTTCTGCCGAGAAGCCATAATAGAAGGTGCGCCCCGGAAACTCTTGACCAAGCTGTTTTAAAAAGGGATCGTCCCCATTTAAAAACGCCTTCCCCCGGGGATCCATGTTGGCCAGAAGCTCACCCTTAGCCCTGGCAATATTTTTTTTGCTTCCCAGCAGACCCAGGTGAGCCTCTCCAATATTTGTAATTATCCCTAGATTGGGGCGGCACAAGGAGGTCAGCAGAGCTATCTCTCCCGGGGCATTCATGCCAAGTTCGAGTACAGCGGCCTGGTGTTCTTTCTTTAAGCGCAGGAGCATCAGGGGAAGGCCGAGGTGGTTGTTCAGGTTTCCTTCTGTTTTAAGAACATTATAGCGTGTTGCCAGAACAGAAGCAATAAAATCCTTGGTCGTAGTCTTACCATTGCTTCCTGTAACGGCGATTACAGGGAGGGAAAATTTTTCGCGGTGATAAGCGGCAAGCTTCTGCAGGGATTCCAGACTGTTCTTAACGACAATTAACGTTTTGCCGGAGGGAAAAGGGCTCCCCGCGAAACGTGAACTTTCTTCCTCTTCTATCAGTGAACCGTTGGCCCCTCTTAAGAGGGCATCCGCAATAAAGTTGTGCCCGTTTTCTTTTTCACCGCGCAAAGGGAAAAAGAGCTCCCCGCTCCCGGCTTTACGGGAATCAATGACAGCACCGCTGAAAGAACCCTCCGGTTCTCCCCGCCACAGCCTTCCGCCTGTTACTTTTAAAACCTCTTCCACCGAGAAAAGCATATTTTCCCCTTTAAACCTTTTTATTAAGGCGCTGCTCTATTATTTCCGCGGCAACTTCCCGGTCGCTGAACGGTATGGTATAATCAGCAAAAATCTGGTAGTTTTCATGCCCTTTACCGGCAATGATCACCATATCACCGGCCCTGGCCAGCTCGATGCCCAGTTTAATGGCTTCGTAGCGGTCCGGCTGGACTGTGTACCCGCTTCCCCGCAGTTTCCTTTCCTGTAGCCCGGCCTCTACCTCGTTAATGATCTGCCAGGGATCTTCTCCCCGGGGATTATCGGAGGTCAAGATACAGTAATCACTGTACTGGCCGGCAATCCTGCCCATAACAGGCCTCTTGGCTCTGTCCCTTTCTCCTCCGCACCCAAAAACAGTGATAATCTTCCCCCGCACTATGCCCCTGGCTGTTTTTAAAATATTCTCCAGCCCATCAGGGGTATGAGCATAGTCGACAATAACCAGGAAATCCTGTCCCATATCCACTCTTTCGAAACGCCCCGGTATTCCTTTTATATTTTCCAGGGCATGCTTAATCCCCTGCAGGGGAATCCCCCCCAGGAGCGCTGCGGAGGTAGCTGCCAGTGCATTGTAGACATTGAAGTAGCCGGTAAGTTTAAGAGAAAAATTATCGCTGCCCCATGGGGATACCAGCCGGAATTTTACCCCTTCGCCGGTCACCTCAATATTTTCCGCACGCACTGCAGCTCCTTCCCTGATACCGTAAGAAAGGGACTGAACAGTCGACTGCCGCAAGAAATAATCGTAGTTGGCATCATCCGCGTTAAGGACAGCGAAACGCGGGGTGGCACCTTTGAGGAAACTGCCTCCCAACTGGGAAAAAAGTTTTCCCTTGGCCGAAAGGTACCTTACCTGAGTTTGATGAAAATCCAGGTGATCACCCGTAACATTGGTAAGAACTGCTATATCGAAGTCGCATCCTGAAACCCGGTTTAACTCCAGGGCATGCGAGGAAACCTCCATGACGGCATAGCTTACTCCCCTGTCTACCATAATCCGCAGCATCCTTTGAAGGTCCGGCGCTTCGGGTGTGGTAGCCATTACCGGCAGGGTTTCATTTCCCACCTTGTATTTAACTGTCCCCAGCAGACCGGTTTTATAATTCTGCCCTGTATAAATCGCTTCTAAAAGATGAGTGGTGGTCGTCTTTCCATTGGTGCCGGTGACACCGATAAGTTTAAGCTTTTGTGAGGGTGAATCGTAAAACAATTCTGAAATAACCGCCATTGCCACTCTCACGTCGGGAACAAGAATTTTCGTTGCTCCCCGGGCATCACGGTCTTTCTCCATGATTATCACATCTGCCCCGGCCTTTACCGCCTGAGGGATAAAGTCATGACCATCTGCTTTGTTTCCTTTAAGGCAGAAAAAAATAAATCCGGGTTGTACGCGACCGGAATGGTAGGCCAAACCTCTAACAGGAATGCTGGTTGGACCCTCAATTTTGATGGCATGCAGGAATTTTAAAAGCTCACCAAGATTCTTAACTATATCCACAAAAGATCCCTTCTCTTTCAGCAAACTTTTCCTAAAAATTTTCCATCTTTATATTATATACCCGTACTTTAACCCTTATGTAAACAGCCAAAAATTTCCTGTTATTACTGGAGAGGCGAGGAGAAATGAACCTTGACCGGCGATCCTTTTCGCAGGTTAGTCCCGGCCTCCGGTTCCTGCTTGACTACGACTCCAGAACCGACAGGCTCCATTTTTAAATGCAAACGGCTTAAAACCTCCCCAACCTCTTTTACCGTCATACCCTTCAGATCAGGTATAAAAACATGCTCCGGGTTGTTTTCATCCCACAGATCATCAAGGTACACAATGATACTTGTGTGCAGAGGAACCTG
>JAKORA010000093.1 GCA_029778075.1 Bacillota bacterium
GACGGTCAGGACCATAAAGTTTAACATTCTTTTTGCCATGGTTTTCAACGTCCTGGCCTTGGCCGCCTCCGGCGCCGGCCTGTTGAATCCCATTACCGGCGCCCTGGCGCACAACATCGGCTCCGTAATCGTGATCCTCAACTCGGCCAGGCTTATACACAATTCGGCCATTAAAAGGCTGGTGCCAGGCACGTCAACTTTTGGCCGGTCTTGTCCAAAAAAAAGAGGTAACCCCCGTGGAAATAGTCGTGGCGGCCATGGCCAGGTTGGAGCGGCTCAATCCGAAAATCAACGCGGTGATACATAAGATGTACGACAAAGCAAAGGCTGCCGCCGCAGAAATCACCGGCGAGGAACCCTTTGCCGGCGTCCCCATCCTGCTAAAAGATATTAGCCAGGAAATCAAGGGTGAGCCTATCACCTCCGGGTCAAAAGCACTCCGGAGCTACCGGGCAAAAAAGGATGCCACCTTTGTAAAGAGGTTGCGGGCTACAGGAGTTATCTTTTTAGGGGTTACCAACGTTCCCGAATTTGCCTTGATGGGGATTACCGAGCCCCGGTATTACGGTCCCACCCGGAACCCCTGGAATACGGACTATACCCCGGGAGGCTCCAGCGGTGGTTCCGCTGCCGCTGTCGCCTCGGGGATTGTGCCCGTTGCCGGAGCCAACGACGGCGGCGGCTCGATTCGTATACCGGCCGCTTATTGCGGGCTTTTCGGGCTGAAACCCAGCCGCGGGCGCGTGCCGGCAGGGCCATTTTTCGGGCGGCACTGGCAGGGAGCCTCGGTGGATCATGTTCTAACGCGCTCGGTAAGAGACAGCGCCCTCATGCTGGACCTGGTCAAGGGATATGAAGCGGGGGCCGCTTTTCCGCCGCCCCCCCTGGATCAGAATTACCTGGAGTGCGCCTACCAGGGCCCGGTCCATAGCTTAAGAATTGCTTTCTCCACCAATTCGCCCATCGGCACGCCAGTCCACCCGGAATGCCGGGAAGCGGTGATCAAGGCGGCGCGGCTCCTGGAATCCCTGGGCCACCAGGTGGAAGAAAAAGAAGCCCCCGTTGATGGGAACAAGATTGCCCAAAGCTACATGACCATGTATTTCGGGGAGGTGGCCGCCGACCTGGCCTCCCTGAAGGAGGTTCTCGGCCGAAAGGCCCGGATGGAGGACGTGGAGCCGGCCACCTGGATGCTGGGGCTGCTGGGGAAGGTGACGTCCAGCGAAGAATGGGTCTTGAGCATTCGCGAATGGGATACCGCCGCCTTCCAGATGGAAGCTTTCTTTGAAAAATACGATCTCTATATGACCCCCACCACCGCCGACCCCGCCTCGAGAATTGGGGAGCAGGGTTTGTCGCCCCGAGAAGTTGCCCTGATGAAATGGGTTTCCCGCTTAAACCTGATCAGTGTTGTAAAAAAGAGCGGTTTTGTGGACGATCTGATCAAGAGAAGTTTGAAGCGGACTCCTTTTACCCAACTGGCTAACTTGACGGGGCAGCCGGCTATGTCGGTTCCCCTGCATATAACCCGGGAAGGGTTGCCTGTGGGCGTCCAGTTCATCGCCTCCAAGGGCCGGGAAGACATCCTCTACCGCCTGGCCGGCCAGCTGGAGCAGACCGACCAGTGGATCAAGGTGGAGCAAAACCCCCTGTATCGGGAGAGTAATGGGAAGTAGGGGGCCAATTAATTCTTTTACTAATTCAAAAGGGAGGCGATTGAAAATGGAAGATGGTAACGGGAAGGTCTTGAGCTCCGGCATTAATATGATTCACTTAATTGTTTCTATAATTGCCCTGGCGTTTGCATTGATTTACCCACCACTTTCGATAGGCTGGGCTTGGCAGGTGTTTTAATTTACTTGTTTTTGCGTGGTAGTTTTCGGGACGATTCTAAAGCAAGGAAAATAGCTTTTACTTCTTTTATAATTTCTCTTGTTGCTGTTTTATTATCAACGTTTATTTCACTTGGTTTATTAACGTTTAAAGCGGAAATGAAGTATAGTGTAGATGATAACAATGCCATAGTAGATGCCGCAGGCGGTGACTGGTTAGCAATCTAAGCCATAGAAATTTAGAACAGCTTCTTATCAAAAAAGGGGTAAATATACCATAATCGTAGTATTTATCTTACGAAAAAATGGATCGCGAAGATAACCCTCAGGATCCATTCTGGTGATATCGTCGTGAAGGGAACACTGAAAAGGACGCTTAAGGAGATAGACTATTTCAGCTATTTTTGCTCGGCGGCCTCTTTATCGTGATTAGCGGAATTACGGAAGCGGGTGTTGTTGATGTGATCACAAACTTTTTGTTAAAGTAAGCGAGAATAGTGTATTTTTAATGTATACTCTTCTTGTTTGAGCCTTGGTGTTATTCTCCGCGTTTATTGACAACATTACTTATGTTGCAACTATGCTCCGCGTTACGGGCGGAATTATCACTGGCCTTGGCTTTTTGAAGAAGGAAGGGTAAGAAAACGGCGTGATAGATTTTATGAAAATAAGTGTACCTTTTATACTGGCTGCTGTTACGTACGGATACATACTTGTCTGGTTAATTTGGCAGTAAAATTTCGGTCAAGGTTTAACAAATAACTGCCTTACTTTATAAGTAAATCTCAGGTTCTTTTTCAATACCCTGATATCCTCGGCAAGCAATCTATTAGCTTTGTCTAAGTCTATAGAAATTGAAGATGCCCTTTCGATATGTTGTTGAATTCTTTGTGATACAATGGAGTTGCAACTTTTAGCCTTTTTGCAATACTGCTCTAACTCGGATAAAACTAACTCACTACTGTTAACTGTATTAATGTAGGAGTCTAAATAATCCAATGAGAACAACTTAACGAGTCTTTTACCATCATTGGTGCTGATTCTTTTTCGTTTATACTGTCTAATATCATTCAACAAATCTCTAAAGGAATTAATATTAGCTTTTATTATGCTGCATTTTAAATTAGCATTATTAACTGTTTCAATAAGAATATGCTTTTGTCTTTCAAAGCTGCGAAGAATCTCATTTATCTTTTCTAATGCATAATCAAACAAGGGGTCTGTTAAATATCCATAAGTTATAGTATGCCTTCTTACTGTACCATCCGGAAGATATTCCATATAATAATCTTTTCGGCCAAATCTAATGATGTTGTCAAAACCAAAAACAAGAGGGACTATATCGACAAACATTTCATTGTTTTGCTGTGGGTGCCATACTGCTTTTAAAAGAACGTGAGACAGCTCATGAGTGATAACTGTGATAAATGTTTCTGGTTTCTCATGGCAATTTTCACTAACACATATTTTTATAGGATAATCGATAAGTTTTGAACTGCCATAGCTAGGCAATTGTTCTGGGATAAATACCTGAGCAGAAATCTCTTCGATACCCCTTCCACACTCATCAGTTTTAGAAAGGCTAGTAGTAGTAAAGGATTGCTTATTGCCTTTAATGTATCTTTTTGGCACATACGAAAGCTCTATTGACACAGGCAATCCCATATGTTCAGCAATTTTCTTGATGCATTCTTTACTATAGATCGTAAAATAGAATTGATCCTAGATCGTCAAGTAAAACTGATCCACCTGTGATAAAATCTCCCCTGAAAAGGGGGAAAAAAGAGGTGGTCAGTATGTACAAATGGCAGCGCATTAAGGCATTGCATGCTCAAGGGGTCAGCATCAGGCAAATAGCCAGAACGGTAGGGGTGTCAAGAAATACAGTCAAGAAGTA
>JAKORA010000094.1 GCA_029778075.1 Bacillota bacterium
ATTTCGGATTCATGAAACAGAAAACGAGGTCCTAGGCTGGCAAATTAGTGACAGGAAAATTAAATATCGAAATAGCAGTTTTATTAAAGTCAACATTGAACAAGGGGTTTACCAAAAAGAATGTGGAAATTATGCAATTACAGAGCTTGGCTATCATTATGAGCCTAATAGCAATGGTTACTTTCAATTTAGATTTGATATGCATTCAGAAGATCTGCATGCCAATCCAGATTCTAGGCTTAATATGCAACATAAAATTGTGCCGGGAGAGATTCAATTTGATTTTAGCGAAATGAACCTCTACTTAATGTTGAAAATTGTAGAGCATTACATTACAACAAAGAACTATCCCTTGGATAATTCCTTCGAGAAAGAATATAATAGAATTGCATCCCAAGTGAGGAGTGAGATGAAAAGTGGAAAGAATAAAAGGAAAAAGAGAAACCGTCTATTTTAGCAGTATGGGCAGGGATAATGTCTCTGAAACTATAAAAATTGTAAAAGAAAGATGCAAGACAGGGGATATAAAAAAAGTATTGATTTTTGCCGCAACTAAGGAGTCAGTGATTAATCTAGCCAACGTATTGAAGGATTCTGACTGCAAAGTTTGTGCGGTGACTTTTCCTTACGAGTATTCATTCTTTATTAGAAAGGAAGATGAAGAACACCCTGAAGAGGTTATACCAGAAACTTCTCAGGATGGAATTAGGGAGGCTTTTGCGGAAGTCGGAGTTGAACTTATCCAAGGAGTGATGCCTTTTGAGGAGATTGTACTTCCGGGTGTTAGTGAATTAAAGACTCAAGTACTCATACGAACACTTGAACTTATATCACGGGGGCTTCCATTGTGTGTTCAAGCCGCTGTTATGGCTTGCGACAGTGGATGCGTGAAATTGGGGGAGAAGATTATAGTAATGACGGCTGATACGGCTGTTGTAATGACAGCAACACAAAAAAGGTGGATATTTCATCCTAAGAAAGGTATTGATATTCATGAAATTTTATGTAAACCTTATAATTCAAGGATTGGCAATACATAAAACGAAGGAGAGACATTTTCGTCTCTCCTTGTTTGAGCTTGTCCAACCGCGGTGTTTCCTTGATAATAGAATGCAATAGACGTTAAATATGGAGGAGTTAAATCGTCTAATATACCACCTGCATTCAGATAAATAGAATAATAGAATTTCCAATCCCTGGCGTCTTCTGGATTTACTTGTGGGAAAAAGTCCTCGTTACCAATAAAGATTTTTGTTTCAATTCCATATTTATCCTGTAATTGCTCAAGCATGCTTTTAGAATAATCGGGCTCATGAACAATACTAACAAAATCACCCAATTTTAAAATATCGTCGATTTTTATCCTTGGCATTGTGGTCACCTCGCCAGTATTTTGCCAAAAGAGCAAGAAAATTATAACATGAAAACTTGTTAAGAAACAATGCCTTTTTGTAACTTTTTTATCAAATTTACATTTTTAGAGCTCATAAGCTGCTATTTCCACTGCCTAACGGGGCTTTTCAGGTGTAAAAGCTAATTTATACTTATGAATAATGAGGTTGCTATATCCCTAATTTATATATTGACAAGTCTATTTGTCCCTGCAAGTACTCAACCTAACACGCGCGCCGAGTCGTTTATGTTTGATCTTCAATACAATTTCGCCAATTCCTGCCAGGCTCTTTATCTGTTTTGATTATATGCCCTTGTTGATTGGAAAAGGGTGCGACCCAGGAGGAGTTGCTGGGTGGCGCAGAACATAATATTTGCAAGGAGGCCTTCCTATGGGTATCCGGTTTCGCAAAAGTATGAACCTGGCGCCAGGGGTCCGGCTCAACCTCTCCAAAAGCGGGTTGGGCGTCTCGGTGGGGCGGCGGGGTGCCCGGTTCGGGGTCGGCCCCCGCGGCCCGTATACCTCGTTCGGCATCCCGGGGACCGGCTTTTATACCATAGACTATCTGGGGAAAGGGGGAAACCCCCGGCGTACCCGGCGGACCACCGGCCGGGCGCCAGGTTCCTCCTTGCCGGTCCCGGAGGAAGCCGCCACTTTGCCGTTACCGGAGGAGGTAGCTACCGCTTCCGGATTTGGCGGGTTTTTGGTTTTTATCGGGGCGGCCTGGTTCCTGTTTAACCAGTTATGGGGAGGGATCTTTCTTCTCCTGGTGATCCTGATCTTTTTTCCCCAGTTTCAGGTTGCCCGCCGCTTTAAGAGAGCCAACCGGGCATGGGACGCGGGACGGTATACGGAAGCCGCCCGGCACTTGGAAGAGGTCCGGCGCAAAAGACCGGGGCTGAAAGGCCTTAATTACCTGCTGGGCCTTGCCTGGCAAGAAGCGGGGGAACCCGGCAAGGCCGCTCCCTATTACGAGGAGCACCTGAACCTGGAACCGGACGACCACCGGGCCCGGTTCAACCTGGCCGTCTGCTATGCCGGCGACCACCCGGGGGACGCCCTTGCCCTTCTGCAGTCTTTGCCGGTTGAAGCCAAACAGGAACTGCCGGTCATCATCCTCATGGGCCGCTTGTTCCTCCAACTGAACCGGCCGGAACTGGCCGTGGAGGTGCTGGAGAAGGGACCGGTAGGAACAAGGAAGATGGACGAGGCGATCCTCGCCTTCCGCTATTATCTCGGTTTGGCCTACAAAAGAACGGGGCAGAACCGGAAAGCCCTCACCCAACTGCGGAAGGTTTACGCGGAGGATATGCGCTATATGGATGTGGCGAGGGAACTAAGGGAACTGGAAGGCGGGGAAGGGGAATAAGGGCGCTCTGCGGTTTGATTGTCGTCTTCAGCTAGTAGATTGAAAGATCCTCTCAACCAATCTGTAAACTGTTGTTCCTGTAGTTCTTGGCCAATCATGGCATGGAGGATTATCTCTTTCTTTGGCTCTACTGATTGCCTG
>JAKORA010000095.1 GCA_029778075.1 Bacillota bacterium
AAAAAAGGGAAACAAGGCCTGCCGTTACCCCATTTACAAGAAAAAATGTTTTTTCAGCATGAAAAAGGGAGGCGGCCAGCTCCTGAGCTTTTTTAATCGCACCGCCCGGCAGATGCAAGTCATCCAGTGTGTCAAGCTCGGTCAAATCCCAGGGCATATAGGCGCTGTATCCCTTCCGTGCTAAATAAGGGGCACCCCTTCCCCCGCCGTGAAGGGGAACATGAAAGGATAAAAATCCACGCTTCAGATAATTCCTCGCTGCAGTAAAAAGAGGGGCTTCCCTCTGACTTAAGGTCTCGCTGATTTTTAAACCACCTCACGTTCCAGCTGCCTCCAAAACATTTTAATGTCACTTAAATAGCTGTTGTACTTTAAATCATCGGGTGAAAGGGCAGTTATTTCCTTTTCGCAATCAAGGCAAATGAAGGCAGTTAAAAGATAAAAACCGTTATTCTTCATTTTTTTGCAAAATATACATTTTTCCCCGCTGCCGGCCGTCATACCTTCACCTACTTCGCCAAAGGTTAATCTATGTTATGCAGCGAAAGTTTATTTTGACTCTATGGCAAAAAACCGCCGGGAGGCGGTTGGAAAACAGAACACTTTAAAGAGGGATGTTAACGCAGTGTATAGTTGGGAGCTTCTTTGGTAATCTGGACATCGTGCGGGTGACCTTCAAGCAGGCCGGCATTTGTTATCCGGATGAACTTTGTTTTAGTCTGTAACTCTTCAAGGTTGCGGACACCGCAGTATCCCATACCGGCTCGCAATCCCCCGACCAGTTGAAAGGTCATATCGGAAACAGTCCCCCGATAGGGAACTCGTCCCTCGATTCCTTCAGCCACCAGCTTTTGTTCATCCTCCTGAAAATACCGGTCTCTTCCTCCCTCTTTCATAGCCCCGATAGACCCCATACCGCGGTATACCTTGTAGCTGCGGCCCTGAAATATTTCCATTTCGCCGGGACTTTCCTCGGTGCCGGCAAAGAGGCTGCCAATCATAACGCAGTCGGCGCCGGCCGCCAGCGCTTTGGTTATATCCCCCGAGTATTTAATGCCGCCATCCGCAATAACCGGAATATTATAGCTGTGCGCTACCTGCGCAACATTATAAACGGCGGTGATCTGCGGAACACCGATGCCGGCAATAACTCTGGTAGTACAGATCGATCCCGGGCCCACCCCCACTTTAAGAGCGTCCGCGCCGGCACGTATCAGATCACGCGCTGCTTCACTCGTAGCGATATTGCCGGCGATCACATTAGCTTCGGGATATTTCTTTTTTATAGCCTTTACAACCTCTAAAACCGGTTCAGCATGTCCATGTGCAGTATCAACAACCAGAGCATCTACACCTGCCTCCAGTAGAGCAGCTACTCTGGGCATGGTGTCCTTCCCTATCCCGACAGCGGCAGCTACCAACAGCCTTCCTTTGTGATCCTTAGCGGCACGTGGATAAGCAATTGTTTTCTCAATATCCTTGATGGTGATAAGACCTTTTAAATTAAAATCTTTATCGACAATGGGCAGTTTTTCAATCTTATGCCGCGCCAGTATTTCCTGCGCCTCCTGCAGAGTGGTGCCCTCCGGCGCTGTAATAAGGTTATCTTTGGTCATAACATCTTTTATCAGGCGGGTGAAATCCCTTTCAAAGCGAAGGTCGCGGTTGGTCAATATACCGACAAGCTTGCCCTCCACAGTGATAGGGACACCTGAAATGCGGTAGCGTTCCATCAAAGCGGCTGCATCGCTAATTGTATGCATCGGAGAGAGATGAAAAGGATTGGTTATTACGCCGTGCTCGGAGCGCTTAACCCTGTCGACTTCTTCAGCCTGCCGTTCAATAGACAAGTTCCGGTGCACGACTCCAATACCGCCCTCTCTGGCAATAGCTATCGCCATGCGGGACTCGGTAACCGTATCCATACCCGCAGTCATAATGGGAATATTTAAGCGTATTGAAGAGGTCAACCTTGTACTGATATCTATATCCCGGGGCATAACTTTTGAACGAGCAGGGACCAGCAGTACATCGTCAAAGGTTACACCTTCACCTAAAAACCGCTCTTCCAAAAACATGCACCCCCAATCTCCAGCAGGATTTAACTTTTTCTGATCATAGCAGATCAAAGCTTCCCATGTCAATGTCGAAAGCAATTTAATATGAAAATTGGGGCATGAAACCGATTGTAGGTAAGGCTTTTTACCCGTTTTTGGGACGGGGCGCTCGGCATGGAAAGTTAATATGAGAATGGAGCGGCACAGTGTGTACTTGGGAAACGAGGGAATCTCTAGTATAATATAACCAAGATCAGTGTTTCTCGCTTTTACCGTTTAAGTACTCTCAACCAGTCATATCTCGACTTTTTTCGGTTTATGAAAATTATATTGCAAAGGAGTGTTTTCATTGCTTTGGGAAAAAAGCGGTCCGGCTAATACCGACGCAACAGTAGAAGCAGCACTTAAGAGGGCGACAGAACTGGGGATAAAACACATTGTCGTAGCTTCCAATAGCGGTAAAACCGCTGAAAAATTCCTGGATAAAGATCTCCGGGTAGTTTGTGTGACCCACCATGTAGGCTTCGCTCGCCCCGGGGAAAGCGAGATCACCCCGGAAGCGAAACAGCGACTTCTGGAAAAAGGGGCTCAAGTTCTTACTACTACACATCTTTTGGCTGGAGTCGACAGGGCAGTGAGGTCAAAATTCGGCGGGCTATACCCTGCAGAAATTATCGCCGCCGCCCTGCGCATGCTGGGGCAGGGTGTAAAAGTGTGCGTGGAGATCGCCGGCATGGCCCTGGATGCCGGGCTCATACCCTATGGAGAGGAGATCATCTCAGTGGCGGGAACCGGGAGAGGCGCTGATACAGCCTGTGTTATACTCCCCGCCCATTCCAACAACTTCTTTGAAACCAAAGTGAAAGAGATTATCTGCATGCCGCGAGAGAAATGATCGGGAATAAAAAAAGGGCGGATGACCTTTTCAGGAGGTTATCATAGGTCTCCGCCCCGCGTCAACATTATAAACAACTCTCAATTACTTTAAAGCTTTAATCTTCTCCTGCTGGAAGTGTTAACAGAGAGGTTTATTTTACTCCGATAAACATCTGCGTAAACATTTTTCCATATGGCCCGCCGTTTACAATGCCGATCCCGATATGCGTATAGTTGGCATTCAAAATATTGGCCCGATGGCCCGGGCTGTTCATGAGCGATGTATGCGCCCGGGAGACAGTCGACGCACCGGCAAGGTTCTCTCCCGCATAGGTGTAAGAGATTCCCGCACTGCGCATCATATCAAAGGGCGATCCGTATGTAGGGGATTGATGCGCAAAGTAGCCCAAGTCGATCATATCTTTGCTCTTCAATCTCGCCAGCTTTACAAGGCCTTCATGGATTTTAAGCGGTTTTAAACCCATTTTTACCCGTTCCTGGTTTACAAGATTGAACATCTGCATCTCCTCAGCCGTTAATATCGAAGATTCCGGGTCGGGTGCGGGTTGTTCCGGCTCAGGCTGCTCCGGCTCGGGTACGGGCTGTTCCGGCTTGGGCTCAGGCTTCTGCGGCACAGGCGGTGTGCCCGGATAAAACTGTTTTAAATTAATCGTATAATAGATGGTGATTTTCTTGTTTCCCGACAAATCCTGCCAGGGGACTTCAATCCTGTATACCGGCTGTTTTCCTTCCCCTACCTGGATAATGTTTACAGGAACCTTTTTGCCGTTGATGGTAACAGTTGCTGTTACCGGGGCTGCGGCCGCAGTAGAAACAAGGGAGAAGACAAGAAGTAAGACTAGGGAGGCCATGACCAAAAAACGTCTTTTCTTCAACATAAGCTTAGTTTCTCCTTTCTTACATAGCTGTTAATTTATGTTATAATTATAATCTTATTACAATTAATACTCAAACTGTATATTACGCCTTCTCCTTCCTTTTAGCAGCCTCCTACCGAAGAAAGGTTTAAGAAATCTTTCTGGTGTTTTTTTCAAAATTTATGTAATATAATCCTGCATGATAACAAATTATGCCATAAAAAACAATTGAGGCTGCCCCATAATTTACATTGGGACAGCCTCTTCCAACATTCCTTAAGGAATGAAGACAATATCTCCCGGAAAGATAAGGTTAGGATCTTTAATCTGCGGATTGGCCCTGATCAGTGCATCCAAAGAAACCCCAAAACGTTTGGCAATTAAAAAGAGCGTATCGCCTTTTTGCACGACAACCCGTTTCATTCCCGGCTTCGGCGGTACATGCGCCTGCGGGATAAAGACCACGTCGCCCGGGAAAATAAGGTTGGGATTTTTGATCTGCGGGTTAGCCCTGATTAGCGCATCCAAAGAAACCCCAAAACGCTTGGCAATTAAAAAGAGCGTATCGCCTTTTTGCACAATATATTTCCTCGCAGGGGGTTTCGGCGGTACCGGCGGTTTTGGCGGCTTCGGCGGCGGTGTTGGCGGGGGAGTGGGCCCCACTTTAGTGACATCCACAACCACTTCCAACTGGACGGTACGCGTTACCTTGACAAAGATTTCCACGACCACCGTCTGCTCCACTTTCTTGCCGTCAAGCCTGAACCTAACATCACCGATAATTCGGCCGCGCACCTGTACATTCATGCCCGGACGGGCTCCAGGCGCTTCTTTGACGACACGGAAAGGTACATCTTCCCTGAAATGACGCAGCAGATCTCCTGCTTCATCGACAAAAAAGATCTGTTTGTGCAGTATTCCCTTGACCATTACCTCGTCCGAACGGACCTCGGCTTCCAGGTTGACAATCTCTGCCACGATTTCCAGGATCTTTTTCGGTTTCTGGGGAAGGACTATGGTGGAGCGTATCGTGTCCTGCTGCATAACATCCACTACTACGCTTTCAACCTTTAAGAGCTTTTTGTCAACCTTTATACCAGGACCCTTTACATCAACGACAACCTCGAGTTGCAGGGTCTCCGTTACCTTGACAAAAGCCTTGACAACCACTGTTTGCCGCAGTTCTTTACTGGGCGGAGCCTCCAGCTCAAAATCTTCCACGGCGACACGGATATTTACCTGGGCCTCCATCCCCGGCCTTGCTCCGGGAATATCTACAGTTTTGGTAAAGGGGATATCTTCCGACGCGTGGCGGATCAGGTCGCCTTCATCAACAAGGAAGATCTGCTTGTGGATCACGCCGCGGACAATAACAGTATCGTCACGTACTTCGGCCGAGACATCGCGGACTGACGGTATGATCCGGAAAATTTTTTTGGCGGTAATCGGTAAGGTAACGGTAGGTGTAAGCGTAAAGAATTCAGTATCCTCGCCCACTACACTATCTACTTTTAACAGTTCCTTTTTAACATCAATATCCCGGCCTCTGACATCAAGCACCACTTCAATCTGTTCGGTCACGGTCACTTTAACAAAGATTTCTAAAACGATCGTTTGTCTGAGCCGGTCTTCATCTACTTCTGTATCAATAGTAAGGATACGAATGGTGACATGTGCGTTCATATTGGGCATAACACCGGG